>JBEULM010000023.1 GCA_041287335.1 Hydrogenobacter sp. | reverse complement strand
CTTTGTTATTTTTGATAAAGTCAAGGGCATACTCAAGGGAAGGACCCGCTCCTATGACGAAGGCAACAGCGTCTGATGGGACTTGCTTCTTTCCCTGATAGAGGGGTATCTCCCTTTTTATGTTCTCAAGGGTGTATTCCAACGACCAAAGCTCGTCCTGAAAGTAACCAAAACCTGCGATAGGAGATTTGTTGGAGGCAAAGAACTTTTTGGCACCTTCTACGAGAACTGGATCTTGCCTGTGCATGTATAAGTGAAAGTGGGTCAAAAGCGTGGGATTGTAGTATGCTATGAGGTGGTCTAAAAGCCCAGCAGCTAAAAGTTCTGGGTCTGTATGCAGATAAAAGCTGATTATTTTGTCTTTCCCATTGTATATGCTGAGCAGTTTTTCCCAGTCAAGGGTGTATAGGGTGGGTTTTATCAGCTCAACGTCGGTTTCCACAAGTATGAGCTGTTTTATATCGTAATGCTCGGTAAGAAAATCTATATGAAAACCCAGTCCTACACCAAAGACTAACACCGTACCGACACTTTTTTTCTCTTTGCACCGCTCAGCGAGTTCCGATGATATAAGTATTCTCTTTAAGTTTTCAGAAAGCCTCCCATCTATAGTATCTTGTGGGAATTCATATATATAAGAGGGTGTGCTAAAGGAGTTTGGAGTTTTAAGGTAAGCTTCAAACTGCCTTTTGGTGTTTGCGTATGCATCACCTCCGTAAAGGGATGTGCCGTTGATCAAAAGGTCCCACCTACCCAGCCAATAAGTTACCTGAGAGTTTATTTTTCCATTCAGGTTTAAAAAGTTATAAAAGTGGGGCGATACCTTCCGAATATACTCCAGGTTTTTGCGCTTTTTTCCCTCTATTTCAGAAGTCAAGTAGTGTGTAATAAACACGATCTCCTCCTTTCCCAAACCAGCACTGTCTTAACTCTCCGCTTGGGTATATGTAACACCTTCCCATGAGGGGCAAGTTTAACTTTTCCCCTGTTGAGGATGATATGCTTTTACCATCTCCCAAAAGCTCAATAACCTTACCTGTCTTCATGGCAAGATTCAAGTTTTTTAGTATAAAAGCCCTGAGAATGTCCTTCTCTCCAAAAAATTTTCTCTCAAGTGTGGGAAGCACAACGAGGGTAAGCATGGCTGTTATAGTGATAACTATGATCAGCTCAAGTAAGGTAAATCCCCTCATGTTAGGAAAATTATAAACCGAACTTTGACGGTTAGAGTTTACACATACTATATGAGAGCAGTCTTAAAATACTCCCATGAGAGATGAGGAACTGCTCGATCAGATAGCCAGAGGTGACGAGAAGGCTCTCAAGAAACTTATGGATCTTTACAAAAACAGACTCTTCTTCTACATTTACGGACTGCTTGAGAATTACGAAGATGCTCAGGAAGCTCTGATCGAAACCTTTTATCAGGTCTGGAGGAGCGCAAAAAACTTCAAAGGGAGTTCTAAGGTGAGTACTTGGCTCTTTGGAATAGCGAGAAACGTTAGTAGAAATATGCTCAGAAAGAGGATGAGGGAGATAAAAACGGTGGAGATCATGGAACACGACGCCATCTTTGAGGACCAATCTATAGATAGCGAGAGTGTAGAGCTGGTGAAGAAGGCTTTGGATAGGCTATCAGTTGCGCACAGGGAGGTACTTCACCTTGCCTTTTACGAGGAACTTCCCTATGAAGAAATAGCTAAGATTTTGGGCATACCTCTGGGTACGGTAAAGACGAGGGTGTTTTACGCAAAGAAGAGGCTTCTGGAAGTTATAAAGGAGCTTAAGGATGAAGAACTTAAAGAAAGCTTTTGAGGAGTTTTACAGGGGCAAAGAGCCAATTGATGCGCTTGATCATATCGTTTTGCTGAGGATAGAAAGGTACAAGAGGAAGAAGATCCTCAGATTGATGGTTTTGGAGTCTTTAGCTATCTTTCTCCTTCTCTCACTGCATATATACAATTATTTCAAACCCAAGGAATACACTACAATGGGTGTAGAGGGTGTGCAAGTAAAACTTGTAAAGGACGTGAGTTTCTTAAAGCTCTCTAAAGATCTTGAACTCGCAGGGTTAAGGATAGAGGGTCCTTACGAAGATAAAGTATTTCTGATCAAGGGTGAGGAAAAAAGGGCTAAAGACTTCATCAAAAAGTCTGACTGCTTCAAATTGATGTTACAATAATTTGGATGGATCTCAGATCCTTCATTATACCTGCCATAGACATAAAGGAAGGAAAAGTTGTAAGGTTATACAGAGGTAGTTTTGAGAGCGTCAAAGAGTATCCTCTGCATCCTGAAGAGGTAGCAAAACTTTTTAATGAGATTGGCTTTAAAAGGCTACATGTGGTTGATCTTGACGGAAGTCTTGAGGGTATGCCAAAAAACATAGAAACCATAAAAAAGATCAGGAGAGTCTTTTCCGGTCAGATACAGGTAGGAGGCGGTATAAGGAGCCTGGAGGTGTGTCAGGTACTTGACGATGAAGGTATAGATCTTTTCGTTGCAGGAACCGTTGCGCTGAGAGAACCTTCCATTTTTAAATCTATAGTTGAGGCTTTTCCGGATAGGATTATACTCTCCGTGGATGCGAAAAGGGGCAAGGTTGCTGTAAGCGGTTGGCAGGAAGAGAGTTCTTTGGGTCCGGAAGAACTGGCGCTTAAGTTTGAAAATCTCCATATATGGGGGTATCTATACACAAATATAGAGAAAGATGGGAGCCTCGAGGGTGTGGATGTAGATATATACCTGAAGTTTAAAAAATTTGTCAAGAAGCCTCTTCTTGCCTCCGGCGGGGTTTCAAGCCTTGAGGACGTAAAGAGGCTTTACGGTGTAGTTGAAGGTGTGGTAGTTGGAAAGGCTATATACGAAGGAAAACTGAACATCAAAGAGATTTAATGGCTTTACCCAAAACGCCGTTTACGAACTTGGCGGGTTCTTTGCCTGCGTACTTGATAGTTAGCTTCACGTAGTCCTTGATCACAGCCTTTAGGTTCTTTACACCTACAAAGAGTATCTCGGCTAAGGCAACTCTGAGTATGTTCCTCTCTATGTACCCCATTCTGTCTATTTCCCAATCCTGGCTCAGCTCCGATATGAGACCATCTATCTGTTTTGCCTTTTCCATGTATGTCCTTACGAGCTTCCTTATATACCTTCTGCGCTCAGGATGTTTTATGAGGTTTGAAGCTATGTAGTCTTCTGTTATATCTTCAAGTTTGTCCGCCTTTATGTCCCATTGGTAAAGAACGAGGAAGGCATCCTTTCTAGCCTTTTGTTTGTATATCATCTAAGACTTCTTAAGAGGTTTACCATCTCTATAGCCGAAAGGGCTGCCTCCCAACCTTTGTTTCCTTGCTTTGTGCCGGCTCGCTCTATGGCTTGTTCAAGGGAATCTGCGGTGATTATTCCAAAAGATACGGGTTTTCTTGTCTCAAGACTCACGAGAGCAAGTCCCTTTGATACCTCACTAGCTATATACTCAAAATGAGGAGTTTGTCCTCTTATTAGCACTCCCAGAGCTATCAGTGCATCTAAGTCATCTCTCAGAGCCATTTCCTTAACGATCAGGGGTATTTCCCAAGAACCTGGAACTCTCGCTATATGTATATTCTCTTCCGAACCGCCGTGCCTCATTATGCAGTCTAATGCCCCCTCTACTAACCTATCCACAAGCAAGTGGTTAAATCTGCTCGCTACTATACCGAACCTCACACCATCCGCTTTTAAAAGTCCTTCATACCTCTTCATAGCTAAGCCTCCAGTTGTCTATAAGTCTCGTATCACCTATCCAAACCGCAACGAGTATCCTATCACCTTCAGAAACTTCACCGCTTTTTATGTTAAATTCTTCATCCACTATCTCCACGTAATCTATCTTTTTAACGTGTGGATGCCTGCTTATGTAATCCTTTATTGCTTCTTTGAGGTCTTCGGCTTTCGTGTTTCCTACCTTAAAGAGCTTTTGAGCTATCAGAAAGGATCTGTATATGGAAAGTGCGGATTCCCTTTCGTTTTCCTTCAGATAGGTATTTCTTGAACTCAACGCAAGACCATCTTTGTCCCTCACTGTAGGTACAGGCACTATTTCAACCGGATAAGATAGATCCCTTACGAGTCTCTCTATGAGTTTTAGTTGTTGAAAGTCTTTTTCGCCAAAGTATGCCCTATCGGGCTGAACTATGTTAAAGAGCTTCAGGACTATCAGGGCAACACCGCTGAAGTGACCTGTCCTGAAAGCTCCCTCAAGTACGTTGCTTATCCCCTCCACATTTATTTCCACCTTAGGCTTTTGTGGATAAATCTCCTCATCTGTCGGGGCAAATACTATATCTACACCCGCTTCTTCACACATGGCGAGATCCCTCTCCAGATCTCTGGGATATCTTTCGTAATCTTCGCCTTTACCAAACTGAAGGGGGTTGACGTATATACTAACCACGGTTATATCGTTCTGAAGTTTAGACTTTCTCACAAGCTCCATGTGTCCTTCGTGTAGATATCCCATGGTTGGAACTAAACCTACGCTGTAATTGTTTTCCGCAGAATGTCTTAGATTCCTTATATAGTTTCTCACATCTTTGACTTTCCTGAACAAGGTAGGCATTTCATCTCTCCTTTGTGGGAGTAAATTATAACACATGTCCTCAAAAAGCAAGGTGATCGTACTAAGGAGACTTCTCGTGGGGGAGGAGGATCTTTTACTTAAGGTTTACGGTTGGGGTGGAGTGATGAACCTCTTTGTGAGGGAGGGCGCACTTGCGCAGAGCAGATATGCTGGTATTTTTGAACCCTTCAATGTAGTTGAACTCACCTACAGGCAAAGCGGTGAGATAATAATCCCCATAGATATAAGTAAGGTGAGTTTTCTGTCCTATTTAGCTTTGGAAAGTTACGAAAGATACCTGTGGATGTGCAGTCTCGCAGGTTTTTTTATAAAATGGGTGAGGTATTACGATAAGCAACTTTTTGAGGTATTTCTAAATTACCTCTCTATAAGGATCAAAAACGTTAGCATATTTTTTCTCAGGTTCAAACTGGATATTCTCAAAGCTATGGGGCTTTACAAAGAAATGATCTTTGAAGAAGACATAAGATCCGTTGTAAGAACTTTATCTGAGGGTAGAAAATTACTGCTTGAAAGGATGAAACTTGATAAAGAGATCATCAGTAAGATAGAAAAGATCATAGACGCTCACTTGGAAATGTCTCTATAGATAGACAGGATTTTTTGCACTATTATACTCGTGGATATATCAAAAGAGAACTCTATCCTTTCCACTCTTCCTCCGTAAGAGAGTACAAAGTCAGCACCAACTATATTCTCTATATTCCAGTCTCCACCTTTGACAAGTACGTGGGGCTTGATGCTCCTTATTAACCTTTCTGGTGTGTCCTCTTCAAATATCACCACGTAATCAACTGGTTTTAAGCTGTCCACAAGGTAAGCTCTCATCTCCTGTTTTATTATAGGTCTTTTATCTCCTTTTATCCTCCTTACGGAACTGTCCGAGTTTATGCCTACCACGAGTATGTCTCCTAACTCCTTAGCCCTCTTTAGATAATGGGCGTGTCCGGCATGAAGCAGATCAAAGCATCCGTTTGTAAAGACTATCTTCTTGCCTTTGGCTCTCTCTCTCTCCAAAAACTCTATTAAGCTTTCAAGATCAAGTATCATATCTTCTCAAAAGCATAGCAGAAGAGTAAACGCTTTCGTACTCTTTGGCGCTTTTTTCCCAAGAAAAATCTTTGGACATGCATCTCTTCACGAGCTGGGACCATCTTCTTGAGCTGTTGCACTTTTCCATTTCGTAATAAACCGCAGCTTTGAGCATAGCGTGGAGAAGTTCCTTAGGCTTGTACTCTTCAAAGGTAAAACCTGTACCTTCTTGGGGGTTTTCCACAACATCAATCACCGTATCTTTCAACCCACCTACCTTTCTAACTATAGGAACTGTGCCATACCTCATGGCTATCATCTGGGATATACCGCAGGGTTCAAAGAGGGAAGGCATCAGGAACATATCGCTTCCTGCATAAACTATATGTGCAAGTTCCTCGTTATACTCTATCCTGACTCTCACACTCTTGGGATACTTTTTCATGAACTCAATGAGCATGTTTTGATAAGTTTCTTCACCTGAGCCTAAAAATACAAACTCAAAGCCTTCTGCAACGGCTTCATCCATCATGCCCTTTATGATATCAAAACCCTTTTGAGCTGTCAGCCTTGATACCATACCTACAAGAGGTTTGTCCTGTGCATCGTCAAGACCGAACACATCTCTCAGATGCTTCTTATTTTGGTACTTCTTTTTCTTAAAATTCTTTATGCTATAGTGTACTTTTATGTACCTGTCTCTTTCAGGGTTCCATATATCGTAATCTATACCGTTGAGTATACCAAAAAAGTACTTCTTTTCTTTTATCACACCTTCAAGACCGTAGGCATTCTCCTTTAACTCTTCCGCATAAGAGGGGCTCACCGTAGTGAGAACATCGCAGAAAGTTATGCCCGCTTTTAAAAGGTTTATCTTTCCATAAAACTCAATACCACCGAAGGGATGGAAAACTTCCCAAGGAAGATTGAGTCTCGGCAGAAACATGCTATCAAAGATACCTTGATGCATAGCGTTGTGTATAGTGAAAACAAGGGCTACATTGTTCATATCCTGATAGTAAAGCTCTTTGTAAAGACCCAAGAGCGCCGTGTGCCAATCGTGTGTGTGTATCACATCTGGAGAGAGTGAAATCTGTCTCATTACCTCAAGCCCTGCCATACTGAAAAATCCCGATCTGAGCGCATTGTCTTCGTAATCACCTTTTGGAGGTGCATACACGTATTCTCTATGGTAATAAAGTGGATGGTCTACAAAGAGGTAACGGATACCTTCATACGTATCCTCATAAAGATTAAAAGCTTTCCACTCGTGGTCTATATAAATTTTAAGGTTTTCCCTCACCTTTTTAAGATCTGCCTTTATCTTTTTGTGAAGTGGGGTGATCACACTCACTTGGTGTCCCAATCTTACCAATGTTTTTGAGAGTGAGTGTATCACATCCCCCAACCCACCCACCTTAAGGTAGGGTGCGCTCTCAAAAGCTACCATAACAACTTTCATAGTAACCCCACTTTTTGAACTAAAATTATAGCATGGAGGATGCTCTGAGATTATTCTTGAAAGAGGACATAGGAACCGGGGACATAACAACTGAAAGTATCTGCAGGGGCGAAAGGGTCAGAGCGGTTATAAGGGCTAAAGATGAGGGAATTCTTGCAGGTATGCCCTTTGCGATAAAGGTGTTTGAACTTTTAGGAGGTGTTGGAGTAATAACTTCAAAGATGGACGGTGTAACTTTTAAAAAAGGGGACGAGCTTCTGGTAATTGAGGGTTCTGCGGAGAGTATTCTCAAGGGTGAGAGGCTCGCTCTAAACATACTACAAAGGCTTAGCGGAATAGCCACGCTGACACGGAAGTTCGTTGAAAGGCTTGAAGGTACACGAATTGAGATCCTTGATACTAGAAAAACTACACCGGGATTCAGGATCTTTGAGAAATACGCGGTGCGTGTGGGTGGAGGTAAAAATCACCGGTTTGCCTTATATGATATGGTTCTCATAAAAGATAATCACAAAAAAGTAGCGGGTAGCATAACCGAAGCGGTAAGAAGGGTCAGGCAGGTCGTCAGTCCCGCCTATAAGATAGAGGTGGAAGTTGAAAATATAGAAGAACTCAAACAAGCCTTAGATTGCGGTGTAGATATAGTTATGTTGGACAACTTTACACCTGATGGTGTGAAGGAGGCTGTAAAAGTAGCTAAAGGCAGTGTGAAGTTGGAGGTTTCTGGTAACATAACGCCTGAGAACATCACTCTTTATGCGATTGAAGGCGTAGATTATATCTCATGTGGTTTCATAACCCATTCGGCTCGCTGGCTTGACATGAGCCTGAAGATAGTTTAAGACATTTTTATGAGGCTTCTCCTTGTAGAAGACGATAAAAGCTTAGGAAGACTTATAAAAAGAGGATTAGAAGAGGCTGGCTATACCGTAGATTGGGTCTCTGACGGAATCACAGCGGAAGAATATATAAAAAGTGTAGAATATAAAGTGATCATTTTAGACCTTATGCTTCCTAAAAGGGACGGTTTTGATCTTCTAAAAATAGCACGAGGTCATGGAATTAAAACTCCCATAATAATACTTACTGCACGAGGTGCTACAGAAGATAAGGTAAAAGGTCTTGATTTAGGTGCTGATGATTATCTTTCAAAGCCTTTTGCTTTTGAGGAGCTTCTTGCAAGAATAAGAGCTTTAATAAGAAGGTCTTATGGTGTTTTAGAAAATAGGGTTTCTTTTTCTGATGTAGTTGTAGATCTCAACACTCACCGTGTTTTTAAAAGTAATAGAGAGGTACAACTTACCCACATGGAATGGAAATTAATTTCCTTATTGGTTTTAAACCTGGGCAGACCTTTGTCTAAAACATACCTTAATGAACAGCTTTATGGATGGAATGCTTTTCCAGATAGCAACGTAGTAGAAGTACTAATAAGCAAGTTAAGGAAAAAACTTGACCCAGAAGGAAAGTATATAAAGACAATAAAAGGTTATGGATATCTTTTAAGTAATGAATAGTCTCTTTGTAAGGGTTTACATTATCTTTTCTATACTTATATCCTTAGCCTTTATATCTCTTTATGTCTTTGTATCCTACACTTTACAACAGACTTTGAATGAAGAAATAGAGTGGTCCTTAAGGACTTCCTGGCAGTCTATAGCTTCGCTTATACAGGAAGATGGTGGTTTCCAGTACGATGAGGAAGTTTTTTCAATTTTCCGTAAAGGTTCCGGAAATTACCTTTTGGTAAAGCAAGGAAACAGGGTAGCTGAAATTCAACCTGATGAGTATGTTTTAGATTTTCCTCAACGCTATGGCTTTTATACCTTTGAATGGAAAGGTAGACTAATAGCAGGCTTTATAAAATCTTATGAAGGTTATACCATAGGTGTTTATAGAGACGTAAGCGAAAAACGATCCTATAAAAACACCTTGCTTAAAAAGTTTACCTTAGGTTGGTTTTTGCTTCTAATCTTGTTTCTTCTTTTGTCCTACGTCCTTTGGTTCCTGTCTTTGCGGAATATAAGAAAGCTTGCAAAAAGCATAGAGATAAGTACGCCAGAGGAGTTAAAGCCCATCAACATAAAACTTCCCTCTGAGTTTATGCCTCTTCTTAATTCCTATAACAAACTTATAGAACGATTAAACGTGTATATCCAAAATCAAAGACTTTTTCTGTATCACCTTTCACATCATCTAAAAACCCCACTTTCTGTAATAAGAACTGCGGTAGATCTTGCCTTCAGACAGAACAGGAAAAAAGAGGAACTTTTAAACCTCCTTCTAAACATAAGAGCTTCCGTAGAAAAGGCTTTGAAGATTACAGAAAAGATGCTCTTTCTTTATAGGCTTGAAAGCAAAAGCCATCAAACCAATCTTGAAAACTTTAACTTAAAATTACTCATTGAAGAAGTTTTAGATGAACTTTTGCCCCTTATTGACAAGAAAAACCTTACTGTAGACGTAAAACTTGATGATGTTATTTTAGAGGCAGACAAAGAACTTGTTTATTCCATACTAATAAATCTTGTAGAAAATGCGGTAAAGTATAGTCCCATTGGTGGTAAAATTGAGATCACTACGAATAAAGGCTGTCTATATATATCTGATAACGGACCTGGAATACAAGAAGAAGACATGGAAAAAGTTTTTGAGCCTTTCTATAGAGGTTCCAATGTTCTGAGTCAAGAAGGTTCAGGCTTGGGCCTGAGCATTTCAAGAGCCATAGCACAGCTCTTTGGGTGGAAGATTTTACTTGAAAACAAAAGAAATGGCGGTCTTCTCGTAAAGGTGTGTTTTTCAGCTTAGGTTAAGCTAACCTTCAGATTTCCTTAAGGTGCTGGTTCTAATCTAAATAGTAGGTTAAAAACTTTAAGGAGGTGCAACCATGAAGAAGCTCCTACTTTTAGGAGGACTTTTAGCAGGCTTTACGCTTGCCATTGCAGAGATTGAAAACACGCTACCAAACCCTAAGCAGGCTAAGATAAGCCCTCAGGAAGCGACAAGTTCTGCAAAGAGCCAAGTAGGTGGTGATGTTTTAGGCTACGAGCTTGAGGATGAGGACGGAAGGCTGGTCTATGGCGTCAAGCTTATAAAAGATGCGGAAGAGTACGATGTAAAGGTAGACGCCAACACGGGCAAGGTGCTAAAGGTGGAAAAGGAAGAAGAGGAAGAAGATTAAAAGCTAAGGGAAACGCACCACTTGAGGAGAGTTATAGGCAGAAGGGCAGGCTTCCTTTATGCCTCTATAAACGTCAGGAGGTTTAGCCATGAAGGTATTTGAAGCTGTGGAAAAGGATGAATGGCTATTGAGCAAAATACCGGAGATCACTTTACTTTTTTGGCTTTTGAAAATCGTAGCCACTACCCTTGGCGAGACCTTCGGAGATTTCCTATCTATGAGTTTAGGATTGGGATATGTGCATAGCTTCTTTATAAGCTTTGTAATTTTTGTGACACTTTTAGTTTTACAGCTATACTCAAAGACTTACAGTCCGCCCATTTTCTGGTTTTCCATAGCTTCTACTACTGTGATGGGAACGGAAATTTCAGATGCCATGGATAGAACCTTTGGACTTGGATACCTTTTGGGAAGCCTCATACTTTCTGCGGGTCTTTTCTTGACGCTTTTTGTGTGGTACATGAGATATAAAACGATAAACATCCGCCCAATGAACGAACCACTAAAGGAGGTATTCTTCTGGACAGCGGTGGTTTTCTCTAATAGCTTGGGGACTGCTTTTGGAGACTTTCTTACGGATAATATAGGTCTCAGCTACATAGAAGGGGCTATAGCTACAAGTTTAGTAATAATCTTTGTGTTTTTATTACATCACTTTACAAAACTAAATAAGACTTTGCTGTTCTGGGTAGCTTTCATTTTTACCAGACCCTTTGGAGCAACCTTTGGGGATCTCCTGACAAAGCCACACAGTATGCATGGGCTTGCTTTAGATAGACTCACCTCTTCTTTGGTGGAGTTATTCGTTTTTGTCTTACTCCTTATTATGGAATATTTGAGACACGAAAATAAACGGATTTTAAGCAGGCACGGGGAACCATAGACTCCAGAAGGCATTGCCGAGAATCCAAACTCTTACACATTTAAAGTGGTTTTTTTAAATATGATCTAAATCATTGTCAAAAATAAAATTAGGTATAAATTAAAAAACACAAAATATACTTTGAGGTTAGCACATGAAGTACATAAACCTCTCCATAGCAACCCTGATAGAGCAAGACAGGAGGGAAGATTTAACGCTTGCCTACTTTGGTGGCTACTACGAGGAAAATGCCATAGAAATAGAGGAAGATATAGAAATATCTGACCATTTTTGGCTTATTGATAATGACGATATCCGATATTTTATAAATCCTTCAAAGGTAGCCTTCGTAGATGCAGATGATGAGGCTGTTCTTATAGCCTTTGAAGGCTTTTACTTTGACGATGAGGAGGAAGAGATAAAGGGTGCGTTAGTTTTTACTGCTGAGGAAGACCCACAAGCCTACAGGCAAGCCTACAGGCTATACAGCAGGTTAATAAAAGGGGAGATGCGTTAAAAAGTTAGGGTAAAACCTTTTAATAAGCCTTAAAAATCTTTAAAAGGAGGTGGTATTATGCCTGAAGAGTTTGAGAGGGGGCTTAATGTAGTCCTGTCGGAGATTGACAAGGTTATGGAAGGTCTTTTAGAAAAGGGGCAGTACAGAGTATGGATTCCTATACTTTCTGGGCTCACGGTCATAAGCGAGGTAGGTTATGGGAATCTACTCCGCCATCTTATAGATGGGCATCCCTTCGGCATCATAAGCGCAGAGGTGGGTTGGACTATTACAAACCTCTTAAAGGAAGAAAGTACAGAAGGTGAAAAGATAGCAAAGGCTGTAAGCAACAAGCTAAAGAGTTTTAACAGAGAAAGAACTATAAAGCTCATAAAGGACATAAGAAAAGCTGGATATGTGGCAAAGCCTCTTATAAGGTTTGGTCTAAATTATGTAGTTAAAAACAAGGAGTTGGGCTGGCTTATATACGTGCCTGAGTTTTACTTCGTGGTGCTTCCTGGAAAAGCCTACAGAAAGAAAAGGGGAGAGTATAAAAACCAAGACTATGAAAGGCTACAGGAGTTTCTCCAAAAATGGGCTTATGAATACGACCAAAAAAGCTATGTTATATACAGGGGAGACCAAAATAAGGTGTGCCTCTATAAGGTCTATAGACCCTTAGAAGGTAGAAGGCTCGTGCAGTTAGCGGTTGGATATCAAACTTGGATAGAATACCTTAACTATAAAAGGTGTGCTTATAGACTTTGGAAGGAGTGGGAGTATATAATACCCGACAAGAAAGAAAAAGAAGAAGCTCCAGACATAGTCCTATACCTGAGTAGCATGCCAAAGTCTAAGGGTCTTGAAGGTTGTAGAGGATACTTTTTAAAGATGGATTCAGTAAGTTCCAATTATGACTTGGTTATAAAACTTGAGAAGAAGCTCTATGTTTTTGCCACCTTTTACGATATACCTCTTGCTGGCATGGAAGCTCTGCGAATAGCCTATTTGAGGAGAGGGCTTGGCAAAGATGTGGTGCAAGCCATGCATTACCTAAGCGGTAAGCTGGATGGATACATAAACTTTTGGGAAGGCTATGAGTATGAAGAAGACTTGGTAAAACTCTTAGAAAAAAGGCATAAGCTCTCGGAGGAGGCTTAAGTATGTTAGAATTTCTCGCAGGAATAAACCTGTATAAGTATCTCAGAATGGGTGTGCCTTTTGGAATCACTGGAGTAGGCTTTGGCTGGATTTTTCTGTATGAGCCTGACACAAAAGCCATAAAAAGGGCAAAGGAGCTGTTTTATGCGTGGAGGAAAAGGAGGATAGAAAGGCTAATAAGGTCTGTAAAGCTTGCTGGCTACATAGCAAAGCCTCTAAAGTTTTCGTTGAAGGGAGGTATCAGGATTGTCAGGGGTGGAGAGTTGAGCGTGCCTCAAGAGGAGCTACAGGATATTTGTCTTTTGATACTTCCTGGTAGGAACTTTGCTGGAAAAAAAAGCTACGAAAGGCATGACTATAGGAGGCTTGAAATATACATAGAGCGATGGGCTTACGCTTATGACCAGTGGGGCTACCTTGTTCATAGGGGGTATGCTAAAAAACTCTGTCTGCGTGGCAGTTTGCATGACTTTAAAAGGTATGAATATATCTGGTTGTGCAAGGATGCATGGATAGTAAAACCAAAAATAGAGTATCATAATTATGAAGAAGTTGAAGCCTGGAGCTATTGATATAGAAAGCCTTTTTGAGAGGTTTTTGCAGGAATGCAAAGAGAGGGAAGCGGAAGTTATAAAAGAGGCTCTATATGTGATTGAAAGTTATAAGGGTATGTTAGTGGGTGGATGGGCAATAGCTTTGTACTCTAAAGGTATAAGAAAGCCCACTCCTCAGGATATAGACTTTAAAGTCCTATCTTCGCAGGTAAAACCTTTAACTGAGGAACTAAAAGGTCACGGTTTTAGGCTTTTAAGAAGCAATGGCTGGCTTATTTTTGAAAAAGATGGACAGCATGTAGATATAGGTCTTGTTGAAAGTGGCTGGGAGAAGAAAGCCTTAAAGTCTTCCCTGGTTTTTGAGCTGAGCAGGTTAAAGGTTAAGTTGAGGGTCATAGCTCCTGAGTATCTTGTTGTTTCAAAGCTCTTCGCTGGTAGAGGGAAGGACTACTTGGATGTGACTTTTCTAATAAAAAGCGGTTCTTTAAACTTAGAGAAGGCTAAAGAGTTGATAAACAAGAATATGTATTTATTGGACTACTTAGAAGAGTTTAAAAGCCTAGTGCTATTGGCTGAAAACCTAAGAGAAGACAAGATAAGACTTTTATTTTAGGATTTTGCAGGGGCGGGACTTGAACCCCCGACCTCCGCCTGTAAGGGTGACGTTTTGCATTCTAAAAGCCTTGAGTTTCAAAGTTTTTAACAAGGTGGGTAGTCAAATGTTAAAGACAGGTTAAAAGCTGGATTGAAGCCTACTTACTGCCTTCTTCCATAAACTTGCCAAGCCTTTCCAAAGCCTTTCTGAAATGCTCAGGGCTTAGGTGGGCATACCTCTTTAGCATAGCGGTGGATTTGTGCCTTGTAAGGTGCTTATCTGGTGAACCTGCATACCTCCAAAGTAGCCCACAAGCCTGTCAATCCTCTTTTCCAAATCGTAAAGGGTTCTTTTCCTCACCTGCGGGCGTGTGGATTTATACCAGCTTAAATATTCCTTAGCAAGCTCCTCAAAGGTCAGGTTTTCCTCTTTCTTAGGTAAATAAGTGCCTTCAATTATCTCTGCCTTTCTCTTTACTGCTATATTCCTTGCCATAGTGAGGGGCAGGTCTTTGACCCTTCCAATCCTTTCTGTGTAGGTCTTGTCATGATGGGTAAATATTAGCCAGTATGAGCCATGAATTTCATAAAGGTTATCACCGTAGGCTACTTTACCCTTCTTTTTGCCTGCCATACCTTAACTCCTTTGCCTGTCCTGAGCCATGAATGGAGTTAAACCCATAGGAAAAAGCCTTAACCCTTAGGCTCATCTTTCCATATGCTGTATCCTATATATGCAAAGCCTACCACAAAGATAACGGTCAATATAACCAATACCACAAGGGCAACCTTTACATCCATGTTATAACCTCCTTATTAGTCTTCTGGTTCTTACAAGCAAGTGGTTTCTAAGACAAGGCTCAAAGAGAATAAGAGCATCCACCAGACACCACCCATAAAGAAAACAACCTTAGCCACCAAGCTGTCCCATTTAAAAACCAGACCAGCCAAGCCACCAGTCAGTAAAAGAAAGGCATTCCAGACATGGCTAAACAGGTGCTTGTAATAGGCTATTAGCTCCTTAACCTCTTCCTTGCTGTCCATGTTTAGAACCTCTCATGATGGCTTATTAGTCTGGGGCTTTTTGTCCTTCTCATAGGGCAGGGGCTTCATTTCTTCATAAAGCATTATGCCAAGTGATATAATGACGATGGCACCTAAGATTAAGGTCATGATTATCTCAAACATTTTTATCCACCTCCTCTAAAAGCTTCAAAAGCCTATTAACCTTGAAAAAAAGACTTGATAGCAAGACCAAAGCTAAACAGGGCAACAATTAAGCCAAGAAACATAAGGGTGGTAGTAATAGCATCCCTTTCCCTAAAAAGAAGCCCTACAAAACCACCAACTACCACTGAAGCAAGGGACAGAAAGACCTTAAATCTGTCCTGCTCAATCTCAAGCCTTTTCTTTAGCCCTTCCATTACTTACCACCTTGGGCTTCCTTTCTCTGCTTAGCTTTTTCAAGTATTTCAGTGAGGACGAGGCTCAGGCTCTTGGCTTCTTTGCGGGCTTTGGCTTTTAGCCATTCCATCAATTCCTTGTGCAGTCTTATCTGAGTTTTTTCTGGGAGTGTCCGAGGGCTTAATGCTTTAAACCCTGACCTTTCTCTTGCCATACATGTAAATATACATCACCAAGCGGTTTAACTTAGAATAAAAAACTTTTAACATCTTTATGAAGAGTGATTGTGTTTATACCCGCAAAAACCCTTAAAGAAGGGTAAGCCATGGGCATCATTGCACTGCTAAAAGCGGACTGCATAGAAGTATATGTGGTGGTTTTTGTGAATAACCTATTTACAAACCAAACACAGAAGATAATGGCAAGTGATTTACCTGAAGACGCCAAGAGGCAAACCCTCCAGCTACTTCACAAGAGCCTTAAAGAATACCAAGCTATGACAAAGGAAGAAAGAAAGGAACGGCTCAGGATAGCCATAAGCCATGTGTTTGATGAGTTGATGGGTAAGGGTTAGGGTATTAACTCCATTATACAGGTTAAAGCATTAAGGCAGTTAAAACCAGTCAAAGGCTTGAAAGACAGGGCTTTTATGCTTTTTAACAGGTTAAAACCCTTCCAAGCCTTTACTGGCAAGGCTTTAAGGCATATTCTTTTAACACCTGCGGGCGGGTCATAGGCTTTTAACACCTAAAAGACCACCTGAGCCTTTACTGACAGGGCTTTCCTGCCATTTCTTTTAACATGTTAAATTAAACCCTCTTCAAGTGCTTGATAGACAAGGCTCAGAAGTGTTAAAGAAAGGTTAAAGATTGGATGTAATTTAGTGGGTCATAATGGGTCATAGTGGGCTATTCAAGTTATTGACTGACAAGGCTTTGGAAATTTTCCATTGAAAGACAAGGCTTTTAAAAGGGGCTATTTTCAAGGCTTTGAAAGGCAAGGGTTTAAAATAGGCACGGGGGGACTTGAACCCCCGACCTCCGCCTTGTAAGGGCGGCGCTCTCCCACTGAGCTACGCGCCTTAACTTTTAAAATTATACCATAACAACCTATTTTATAATATACCTTTTGAAAAGCGGGTGTGGCGGAACTGGCAGACGCGCAGGACTTAGGATCCTGTGGGGTTATCCCGTGAGGGTTCAACTCCCTCCACCCGCATATTTTGAGAACATGAGACTGTTTGTGGTTGGTGACATAATAGGTAAGCCTGGAAGAAGGGCTTTAAAATATATGTTAAAAGGGTACAGAGATCTTGTAGATCTCGTATTGGTTAATGTGGAGAACGCTGCAGGTGGCTTTGGTATCACCAAAAAGGTATACGAGGAACTAAAGTCGCTTGGTGTTGACTTTATGACCTCAGGGAATCATATATGGGATAAAAAGGAGGTGTACGAATTTATAGACAGTGTGAAGGATCTTTTAAGACCTGCAAATTATCCAGATGGTGTACCGGGTAAAGGTTATGGTCTTTTTGAAAAAGACGGTGTGAAATTTGCCCTTATAAATCTTATGGGCAGGTCACTTCTTGATTCAAATCTGGACAACCCTTTCAGAGTATTTGACCGAATTTATCAAGAGGTTTCAAAGATTACTAACATAATTATAGTTGACTTTCATGCGGAGACCACCTCAGAAAAGTGGGCTTTCGGTTTGTACGTGGACGGAAGAGCGAGCCTCGTGTACGGAACGCATACACATGTACCCACTGCAGATCATACGATACTCAAGCACGGAACAGGTTATATTACCGATGTGGGAATGAGTGGGTGCTGGTATTCAGTCATAGGTATGAAGTCCAAGGAAGCTATAGAGAGATTTTTGAAAGGTATTCCTCAGAAGTACGAAGTGGAAGAGAAAGAAGATGTGATTTTCAACGGTCTTTTGGTAGATATAGACAATATTTCTGGCAAGACCTTAAGGATAGAGAGACTTCAGTACTATATAAGGAAGGAAGAATTGGACGGAGTTTAACTTGAAAAAAGATCTTGTTCTTTGTATAACAGGTGCGAGCGGTTGTATATACGGATACAGATTGCTTGAGATTCTTTACAAAGACTTCAATATACATCTTATTATCTCTCCATCCGGGTATGTGGTTATGAAAGAAGAACTCGGACTAACACGTGAGGATATTTTAGAAAGGTTTCCGAATGTTAATCTGATACCATCTTCAAAAATAGACAGTCATACAGCAAGCGGTTCCCGCCTTTGTGTCTATAAAGGTGTTATCGTTGCCCCTTGTTCAATGAGCAGTCTCGCATGCATCGCAAACGGAATAAATCAAAATCTCATACACAGAACTTGCGAAGTTGCACTCAAAGAACGCGTACCTCTTATTCTCCTTTTGCGTGAGATGCCTTACTCCGTTCTTCACATTGAAAACATGCTAAAAGTTGCAAGAGCTGGAGCTATAGTTATGCCTGCAAGTCCCGGCTTTTATCATAAACCTCAAAGTCTTCAGGATCTCATAGATTTCGTAGTAGGCAAAGTCTTAGACAGCTTGGATATAAAACACAACCTATACAAAAGATGGAAAAGTTAAAAAGCCTTTTCAAGAGATCCTTTTAGTTTTGCCAAAAACGAAGGTACAGCGTAACCACAAACACTGAAAAAAAGACCTATTAGAAGGGAGTAGTCGGAATTTAGTATATAAGCTACCAACCAAGCGATAAATCCACACAGCATAGAACTCATTGCGCTGACACTGTTAGATCCTCTAAAGTAAAGCCCTGTGGTTAGAGGGACAAAAAGAGATACCAGGCTCAGAGCCGATGAACTTCCAACAAGTTCATATATGGATTCTCCTATAAATGCAAAGATCAAAGAAATGAGCGCTACAAAAAGAATGCAAGCCCTTGTGATCCAAAGGAATTCTCTGTCCGATAAGTTTTTAAACATGGGCTTTATGAGATTTTCACTCAGTATAGCGGAGGGCGCGAGTATCGCTCCGCTTGCTGTACTCATTATTGCAGAAAGGAGTGCGCCCAAAAATAGCACTTGCGTCAGTAAATTCGTGTGGTCCATAACCATTCGTGGAAGAAGAAGTTGACTGTCAACTTTTAGAAGTTGAGGATAATAGGCTTTTGCAAATAGAGCGAGAAGCAAGGGTATCATAGCAACTGTCAAATACATAAAACCAGCTATCAAAGAAGAAAGAACTGCTACCCTTTCGGACCTTGAAGACATAACCCTTTGAAACACATCTTGCTGAGGTATAGATCCAAGCCCTATGGTTATCCAGGCGGATACGTAAAGGAGGATGTCCTTCAAGTTCATGTCAGGTAAAAACTTGTAAAAGCCAGCAGGTTGGGAGGTTAAAATGGGGATTATACGGGTAAAACCTTGGGAAACCTCGTAGAGGGTAAACAAAAGTCCCGTAATTATCATAACAGTCTGTATGAAGTCCGTAAGAGATACAGCCCACATCCCTCCAAGAAAAGTGTAGAAAAGTACTACACCGAAGCCTATCAGAATACCCATCTCCTTTGGTATGGACAGAGTAACCTGCATGATTATACCTATGGCAACTATCTGAGCAGCAATCCATCCAAAATAAGACATAGCGAGCATAATGCTCGCTACAACTTCAACCTTTCTGCCGTATAGAACACGGTAAAAGTCACCGAAGGTAAGTAGATTCATTCTGTAGAGGGGTTTAGCAAAAAAGAGTCCTATGAGAAAGAGGCAGAGGGAAGCGCCGAATGGATCTTCTATGACACCGTAAAGCCCATCCTGAGCTATCTTTGAGGATGCGCCGAGAACTGTTTCTGAACCAAACCATGTAGCAAATAGTGCGCTTGCTGATATGTATAAAGGTAAGCTACGCCCTGCAAGAAGGAAGTCCTTGCTGCTTTTTACGAAACTGCTTGCTAAAACCCCAACCCCAATGGTAAGAAGCATATACATAACTACAAAGACTATCAACATGTCAGAAAAGTTCTTCTAAGACTTTTTTTATACGCTCTATACCCTCCCTTATGGTATCTTCCGATACGCAGTAAGATATTCTGATGAAACCCTCCGCACCGAAAGCTGAACCTGGCACGCAAGCTACCTTACCTTTATCTATAAGATATTCTACGAGTTTGAGATCCGAGCCAAGTATACTTGAATATTTGCTGAGATTTGGAAATATGTAAAAAGCTCCTTCGGGTTTTACGACACTTATGTAAGGTATTTTGAGAAGCATCTCATAGGCTAAATTCCTTCTCTTCTCAAAGATTTCCCTCATTTCTTGAACAAAAGCTTTAGCTTGGGGGTTCCTCAAAGCCTCCAAAGCGCCGTATTGGGCAAAGGAGGTTGCGTTGGAAATGGTTTGACTGTTTACGTCTGCCATTACCTTTGCATACCTTTCTGGTGCTGCTACATAACCAACCCTCCAGCCTGTCATAGAGAAGGTTTTAGAAAAGGCATTTACCGTAAAGGTAATTTCCCTCGCCTCTTTGGAAAAACTTGCAGGACTTGTAAAGATTTTTCCATCATATACAAAAGCTTCGTAGCATTCATCGGATACCAGGAACACATTATTCTCAATACATAGCTCAACGATCTTCTTGAGTTCTTCTTGCGGTACAAACGCCCCTGTAGGATTGGAAGGTGAGTTAAGTATAAGTATCTTAGTTCTTTTTGTTATGTAGGGTTTTATGTCTTCAGCTGTAAGAACAAAACCCTTCTCTTCTTTTAGCGGCACAATCACAGGAACTCCACCGCAAAGCATGATCTGTTCTGGATATGTGACCCAATATGGTGATGGCAAAAGTACCTCATCCCCTTCTTCAAGCACCGCTACAAAAATAAGATAAAGAGCCATTTTTGCACCAGCGGTAACTACTATCTCGGACGGAGCGTAATGCACAGAGTTTTCTCTATAAAGTTTTTCCGACAAAGCCTCTCTGAGTTCTGGTAAACCTGCGGAAGGTGTGTACTTAGTCTTTCCATCTTTAAGCGCTTTTATGCAAGCTTCTTTTATAAAATTAGGTGTGTCAAAGTCTGGTTCACCAGCTCCAAAACCTACGAGATCCACACCTTTTGATCTTAGCTCATTTATTTTAGCTGAGATTTGTAAGGTAGGTGCCGGCTTTATATGGGAAACTCTTCTGGAAAGGCTCATGAATTTTCTCCGAATATTTCCTTCTTTATCTCTTCTTCTCTTCCAAACACACCCATTATGTGATATCCGTTATCTACGTGCAGAACCTCACCTGTTATAGCCCTCGCCAGATCGCTACACAAAAAAACCGCTGTATCTCCTACGTCCTCTATGGTTATAGCTCTTCCAAAAGGATTTACCTTTGTGGTATGTTCCATCAAAAGGTGAAAACCTGTTATACTGTACGCGGCGAGTGTTTTTACAGGTCCCGCTGAAATGGCGTTTATCCTATGCCCGTACTTAGCGATATCATACGCTAAATATCTGACCGTACTTTCAAGAGCTGATTTGGCTATTCCCATAACATTATAATGCGGAACTACCTTCTCAGCACCATAATATGTAAGCGTAATTATTGAGCCGTTCCTTCCTTCCATAAGGGAGAGTAACTCTCTGGTGAGAGCTATCAAAGAATAAACGGACACATCCATAGCTATTTTAAATCCCTCCCTTGATGTGTCTATAACACCACCTTTAAATTCCTCTCTTGGAGCAAAGGCTATTGAATGAACGAGAATATCCAGATTCCCCCAAACCGATTTAAGGGCAGATCCGAGAGATTTTATATGTTCATCCCTTGACACGTCACACTCAAAAGTGAGATCCGAACCGAACTCAGCTGCTATCTCTTGTACTCTACTTTTGAGCTTTTCGCTGGCATAGGTAAAGGCGAGTTTTGCTCCCTCCCTGTAAAAGGCTTTTGCTATACCGTAAGCTATACTCTTTTCGTTAGCCACACCTGTTATGAGAGCCTTCTTTCCCTCAAGAATACCCATAAAAACCTCCTTTATTCTTCTTCCTTAAGGATCTCCATAGCCTCTTCAACGCTTCCACCTTTATGGACTATATGTACGAGAGCTTTTACCATCTTTACTCTGTCTTTTGCCTGAAAAATGTTTCTTCCTACAGATAGCCCCTTCGCACCTGCCTCTATTGCACCTTTGACCATCTCTAAAACTTCCCTTTCTGTCTTCATTTTTGGTCCTCCCGCTATAACTACGGGAACTGGAGAACCTTCCACAGCAATTTTAAAACTTTCCGGGTCTCCACTGTAAGGGACTTTTACTATATCCGCACCAAGCTCCGCACCTATCCTCGCACAGTGAGCTATCACCTTAGGATCGTACTGATTTATATCCTTACCTCTTCCGTACACCATGGCTAAAAGGGGCATACCCCACTCCTCACACACCTTTGATACATATCCGAGATCCCTGAGCATCTCCCTTTCCATATCCGCACCTATATTGATATGCACGGATACACCGTCAGCCCCAAGTTTAATAGCTTCTTCTACTGTACATACAAGAACCTTGTCGTTCTTAGTGGGAGAAAGATCCGTTGAAGCGGAAAGATGTACTATTAGACCAATATCTTTGCCTTTTCCTCTGTGTCCAGCTTTTACCATACCTTTGTGCAGAACAACTGCATTGGCACCTCCTTCCGCAACATCATTCACCGCACTCCTTATGTCTACTATGCCCTCTATTGGTCCAGAGCTAACACCGTGATCCATAGGCACTATGATGGTGTTTCCGGTATTTCTGTCAATGATTCTCTCAAGTCTGACAGCTTTTCCTATGCTTACCATTGTCAACCTCCCTTAAACCTGAATGTGAGTATTCCAGTCTGAAGTATACCCTCCTTTATAGGCTCAAACTTTATGCGCCTAACGAACTCCAAAAGCTTTTGATCTATTTCAGGTACACCGCTTCTCTGTATGATCTGTACCCTTGAGACTTCTCCAGATGGTTCCACCCAAACTTTTATCCTCAGTATTGAAGGTAGTTCTTCGGAAATGAGTTTCGGCAATGGCGGAGCGTAGAGGATACCTCTACCTGCACCACCTCCAAATCCTACGCTTCCTTTAGATATAACTGCGCTTACCTCACCTATTTCTTTCACAGGTGTGCCTTCTTCCTGAGTTTGCTTTCTACCCCTGACTTTTTCTTCTATGTTTGATAAAATAGATACATCTTCTTGCGTTTCTCTGCCAGAAGGCATCGCTAAATCCCCTTCCTTTCTTTCAATCACCATAGGTGTTAGATTAGCCGATCCCTTCCCTTTGGCTAAGGTGTGCTTTCCTTCTTTGGGTTTTATGTAAGTGTGTCTACCTTTTGAAAACTTCACTTCCTGAGTTATTTGTGGTGGCGTCTCAAGAAAGATATTGATAGGAGGCATCTCTTCCTTTATGTCTATCTTGAGAAGTAACAAGTAGGATAGAAATGTAAATAGGACGAGATTTATAAAAGTAGATATGAGCCAGTAAAAGATGTCCTCAACGTGCATCTCCTCAGCCATAGGCTACAATTATAGCACAAATAAAAAGAGTCATAAACTACATCATCATTTCCTCTATGAACTTTATGTGGTGCTTACCTTCCATAAACTCCCTCGTAGATATTACCCTTTTGTGGAACTCTATGTTGGTTCTCAAACTCTGTCCTGATATAACAAACTCTTCTAAAGCCCTTTTTGCCCTTTTTATAGCCGATCTTCTGTCTTCTCCCCATACTATAAGTTTAGCAAGGAGGGAGTCATAATAAGGAGGTACAGTGTATCCGCAGTATATATGGGTATCTATTCTAACACCAAAGCCTCCTGGGAGGTAAAGCTCATCTATCTTGCCGGGCGTTGGCATGAAAGTGTTTGAATCCTCAGCATTTATCCTAAACTCTATTGCGCAACCTCTCCTTTCAACACTCCTAACACTCACCTTCTCACCTTTGGCTATCTTTATCTGCCACTTTACTATATCTATACCCGTGATCATCTCGGTCACAGGATGCTCCACTTGAATCCTTCCGTTCATCTCCATAAAGTAAAACTTCCCATCCTGATCTACCAAAAATTCAACAGTTCCAGCACCTTCGTAATTTATAGATTTGCAAAACTCAACGGTCGCTTCTTCTAATTGTTTTCTTAAAGTATCATCTACAAAAGAGCTTGGGGCTTCTTCTATGAGCTTTTGATTCCTCCTCTGTATGGAACACTCTCTTTCTCCGAGCGCTACTACGTTTCCATACCTATCCGCAAGTACTTGTACCTCAATGTGTTTGGGATTTATTATATACTTCTCTATGTAAACCCTTCCATCACCAAAAGCTATTTTTGCCTCCTCTATGGCTAAGGGTAGCTTCTCTCTGAGTTCCTTCTCGTTCCTTACTACCCTTATACCTCTGCCACCTCCTCCTGCGGAGGCTTTGATCACAACCGGGTAACCTATTTTGTTGGCAACCTCTACAGCCTCCTGAAGGCTGACACATCCATCGCTCCCAGGTACCAAAGGAATTCCGAGCTTTTTAGCTACCTCCTTAGCCTTTATTTTATCACCTATGAGTTCAAGGGCTTTGGCTGATGGACCTATAAATATTTTTTTGCTAGCGGTTACTATCTCAGCAAACCTTGGATTTTCAGCAAGAAAACCGTAGCCTGGGTGTACGGCATCCGCATCAGAAATCTCTATAGCTGACATTATACGAGGGATGTCCAGATAGCTTTTGGATGGTTCTGCAGGTCCTATACATATACTTCTGTCAGCGAGCTTTACATGCATAGAATCTCTGTCAGCTTCCGAATAAACCGCAACTGTCTTTAGACCTAACTCCTTACATGTTCTTATGATCCTGACAGCTATTTCTCCTCTGTTTGCTATGAGAACTCTCTTGAGCATAGACTTAACATTATAAAGCCATACATCATGGAGGTAAAATAGGTGGTTTTCTTGCCTCTTTTGGTATATCACCTGTCAAGCTCCTCAAAAAGGCAACTATGTCTTTAACTTGTTCCTTACTGAGGTCTTTGCCGAGTTGGACCTTTCCCATTATCCAGACAGCTTCTTCCAGGGTCTTTACTGATCCATCATGGAAGTAGGGAGGCGTCATTGCAACGTTTCTCAGCGGTGGTACTTTAAAGACGTATTTATCTTCCTCTTTCTTTGTGACCGCATATCTACCCTCATCTATGCTCTCACTCTTTGTGTATTTCCAGTATGGCTCGTAAATACCAAACTTTTGATACATGGTTCCGCCCACGAGACTACCGTTATGACATGCAACACAGCCAACCTCTATGAAAGTCTTGAGTCCCCTTTTTTCTTCTTGTGTGAGAGCTTTAGTATCCCCCTTTAGGAATTCGTCAAACCTTGACGGAGTAACCAACGTCCTTTCAAAAGCTCCTATCGCCTTGGCTATATTTTCGGCAGTTATAGGCTCTTTGTCTTTGGGAAAAGCTTTCTTGAAGAGTTCTACATACTGAGGTATGCTTTTGAGCTTTTCTTCCACACTCTCTTTGGATGGATTTCCAAGAGCGGGAGGTCCTGTCAAAGACTGCAATGCCTGATCCTCTACATCTTTCCTATTACCGATCCAGTGTTGAACAAATTGTCCTGCCGAATTTAGCACTGTAGGAGCATGTCTGGGTTGAAGTTTTAGCGCACCCATCTGCTTGGGAGCAGGTGAAGAATAGTAGTATTCTATAGCATGACACGTAGAACAACTTATCATATCATTTACAGATAGTCTCCTTTCAAAAAATAGGAGTCTTCCGAGCTCTACCTTCTGCGGAGTTATTGGATTTTCCTTTGATGGAAAGCTTTTTGGTAGGGGAGAAAAGAACTGTCTGGCTTTATCTAAAAGCTCCTTATCTGGGTCATTTTTTGAAAATACGCTTCCTGCAAGAAGCAGTGAAATATTAAGCAACAAAAACCTCTTCATATTGCACCTCCTCGTGGTATAAAGCGGGCGAGGGGATTTGAACCCCCGACCTCCTGCTTGGGAAGCAGACGCTCCACCCCTGAGCTACGCCCGCTAATAAGAGGTATTATATCCAAAGATGAAGAAATGTAAAGTTTCTATAGACGAGATTAGAGTAAAGGTGTATTAGGCTTACAAATATTAAAGAATTGGTTTTTTTATACAGGAAACCGAAAAATAAAGACGGAAAAAAAGTGAGAAGGGATTGAAGATTTTGATATATCAAAAAGTGAGGTAAGGCGAACATCAAAGATACAGTAAAATTCCCATATTTTCGCATCATATAAGCTCTGAAAAAGATCTCTTCAGCAAAGGCTGACAGCGTGAGGCTTAGAAGATCATAAGGATAAATACCTAAGGAGAAACATGCTGGATAAGTAATAGCGAAGATATTCCACGGGTTTTTCCATCTGTAAGAGTCTTCCATGAGTAGGAGAGGGGAGAGCAACACAAAGGTAGAAAAATCCGGTAAAGCAAACGCTTTGTGTAAAACTATATTTGTTATCAAAAGTAAGTAAAGCAGAATTTCAGAGTATCTTTTTGTAAACGATCCCATCACTTTGCCTGTCATATATAACCTCAAAGCTTGCAAGTTTTCCACCTGATTTTAAGTCCATAACTATGTGAAAGTATCTACTTTTCACATCAACTAAATTCTTTATAGCGTATAGAATGTCAAAAGTAAAGCCATCCACAAGAAGCAAATCTTCTACTTTTTTAAAGGGTTCTCTACTTCTTCTGTCTATAATCTTACTTGCCAAAACCCGATCTATTCTTGGGTCCAGAGCCATAAGTACATAAATGTTTGCGGTGTTTATATTTATTTTACCTGAAGAGTAAACAGTTATCACGCTCAAAAGCCCAGGATAGAACTCCCCACCTATCGTTTTACCAAGAAGGTCATCCTTTTTAAATCCAGCCCACCTTAATTCCTCTTTTGAGTCTAAGAGTCCCCTCTTTATTGGATAGTCAGTCTCTATGCTTTTGTTGATTTTGCCCTCCCATGCCAGAAGATTATCTTTGTATGATGGATCAATGTTTAGCAATCTCAGGAGTCTTTCAAAGAAATTTCCATAAGCTCCTGTATCCACATAGTTCAGGTTGAGGAATCTATCTTCATCGTATATATTTATGTAAAGCTCCCCTTTTGAGGTATTGAATGTCAGCGGATATGCCCATCTGTCTTGAAGGCTATCAACCGAAGGATCATCGCTTTTAAGCATCTCAATAACCAGCGGTAAAGCTGAAATAAAAACATTGTATGCTTGCTCTTTAAAGTAAATCTGTTCCACTGTGAGATCCGCAGACCTGACACTTGAATAAACATCAACAACATAATACACTGCGGAGATGAAAAACACAAGTAAAACGAGCACTATCATCTTAAAACCATATCCACATCAAAGATTCCTTGACCCGTATTATCAACAGCCTTAAACTTTACAATCCTTATTCCACGCTCTTCAAGAGAATACACAAGCTGTGGAATTTTTCCACCTTTTACACCTCTACTCTTTACCTCATATCCTATATCCGTCTGTCTTAGGGATAGGAACTCACCACCTGCAAGAGATATCAACTTTCTCAGAAGCTCCTCCGTAGGCTCCTGTCTCTTTCTCTCTTGGTAATTCTTTAAAAGAAACATAATTTCTTTGTGTTTGAGATAATCCTCGTAGTAATTCTCTCTAAGTTTGTAGTATCTGTTTAGAAAAATGTAGAACATAAGCAAGGAAAGAGCTAAAGTTAGTATTGTCAGATTCCTTTTGGTCAGTCTCCCTTTCATTTTATCTCCAGTTCAAACTCTACATTTCCTGTGGGTGTCCTTTTTACCCTTTTGGGATTCATTTGGCTAACTACATCTTCTTTTCCTTCCCCCTTTATTGTCAAAGTGCCTTCGGAAAATTCTATGGAGTATATCTTCACATCCTGCCTGAGTCTTCTTGAAAGTTCGGTAAACTTTTTGGTAAGTTCGTAAGGCTCTTCCGTCGAAACCCTTGACCTTACCTGATCGTAGATGGAAACTATTGGCGTTCCTGGAAAGATTCTCTTGAACTCTTCCCTTTGTATATCCCTCAACTTTTCTGATGACCAAAGCGATCCTGTGAGAGCATAAGATGTAACGAATAAGAATGCTGCAGCTCCTACAGTTATCCCCGCTATCTTCAGATCTCTTTGGGAAAGTTCTCTCTGGACAAAGTCAGGATAGGGATTTTTGAGAACAAACTTAAGACTCGCTCCAAGAGCCGATGTAAGGTCTGGATCACAGTAAGGGTTTTTTTCAGCCTTTGGAAGTAGCTCTTTCAAGCCCTTTATTGAGGAAGCACCTCCACTTAATAAGAGTGGCTCGCTATCTTGGTTTATACCGAGCGATGAGAGAATGTCTTTTACACCGTGTAATGCCTCCTCAAGCTCCAAGCCCTCCTTTATTTTTAACTCTTCGGCTTTGCTAAGCTCTATACCTCTTTTTTGTGATATTAGAAGATTAATGTAGTCCCCTCCTTTGAGAATTACCCGGTAACTTTTGAGCAGTCCTTTTTCACACCTTATAAGTGTAGTTTTTCTCCTTCCCATATCCAGCAGATAGCCATCCTTATACAAAAGGGACAGTGCGCGAGCGAGAGCGAAGATCTCAAGCTCAACATTCTCACAGTCTTTGGAAAAGCCTCCTCTATACACACCGAGAAAAACCTGATCACCATACATAGATACATCCCAGCTCACTTTCCCATATCTTTGTTCCACATCAAGGGCGTAAAAGCTTTTTACCTCACTTATCCTTTTTGAGAAAGAGGGTTCTACCCTAACAAAACACAAATCGGATGGGATAACGCATATTCTCCTCCCCATCTTTTTTGTAATTTTCCATACTTTTCTTAGAGGTGAATGCTCAACGCTAAGGATCTTTTTACCGTCAATGCCTGTGTATATCATTCCTCCACTTTTACGGCTCTTATGAGTTCCTCAGGTGTAGTGATGCCCTTCGTGACCTTTTCAAGCCCATCTTCGTACATGGTTTTAAAACCGCGCTCCCTTGCAAGCTTCCTTATATCGTTAGCATCCTGTGTTTTTATAAGAAGTTGTTTTAGATCCTCGTCAAGTTCCAAAACTTCGTAAATACCTGTTCTTCCTCTATAGCCCGTACCCATACACATATCACACCCTTTACCTCTGTAAAAGGTGTAATTCCCATAAAGTCCGAGTTCCGAAAGTTCCTCCTTTGTAGGCAGATAAGGTTCTTTGCAGTACTCACACACTTTTCTCACAAGCCTTTGTGCTATGACACCCTCCAAAGATGAAGCTATAAGGAAAGGTTCTATTCCAAGGTCCGAAAGTCTCGTGACAGCTGAAGGTGCGTCGTTGGTGTGAAGGGTGGAAAGTACGAGGTGACCGGTAAGTGCAGCATGGACAGCTATCTGTGCGGTTTCCGTATCCCTTATCTCTCCTACCATAATTATGTCAGGATCCTGCCTTAGGATGGCTCTCAGCCCGTTTGCAAAGGTAAGCCCCACTTTGGGATTTACCTGTATCTGGCTGACTCCTTTCACCTGATACTCAGGTGGATCTTCTATAGTTATTATGTTCTTTTCTGGGCTTTTCACGTAAAGGATCATGGCGTAAAGTGTAGTACTTTTCCCCGCACCTGTTGGTCCGGTTGCCAGCACTATGCCGTAAGGTTTTTTTGCAAGCCTCTTTATCTTCTCAAGATGATGATCTGAAAGCCCAAGCTCTTCAAGAGTGAGCATGCTCCCAGAACGGTCGAGGAGCCTAAGCACCACCCTTTCTCCAAAAGTGGTGGGTACTATAGAAACCCTTATATCCATATCTCTCTTTCCTATCCTCACTCTTATTTTGCCGTCCTGAGGTATACGCCTTTCGGCTACATTGAGATTGGCAAGCACCTTTATACGCGAAACTACAGATTCGTGAAGAGATAAGGGAATACTCACGTAATCATGAAGTATACCGTCAAGGCGAAATCTTATCAGCGCAGAATCTTCGTAAGGCTCTATATGTACGTCGGAAGCGGATAGAGTCACAGCCTTTATAAGGGTAGCGTTTACCAGACTAACCGCTGGACTCTTTTCCTCTTCCATGAGTATGTCCTTTGAATTTCTATCCTCCTCCTCATTTTCTTCTACATAAACTTCTTCCTCTGCCAGTCTCTTTTGTAACTCTCTTGAAAATTCCTCTTCATCTACTTGAAAAACTTCTACATATTTTCCGGTAAGAAACCTTATCTCCTCAACCGCAAAAGGATCGTACCCTTTAGGAGCGAGCAGTTTTATATAACTCTCTCCTTCCTCCACAGGTATTAGCCTGTATGTTTTTATAAAGTCCATAACCTTAATTTTAACTCATTCCTTTAAAAGCGCCTTATAAAGAGCAGTGCAGCCAAGCTGTTCCCTTTTTATTTTCACACCATAAGAAGTAAGATTTTCTTTGCCTACACCTTTACCACTTACTTCGTGGCAAACGGAACACTTGTTTTGTACAAAAACTTCTTTAGCTCTTTCTAAGGCTGGACCTTTTATATTGTGTAACTTTATAAGTGAGAGTAAGTTTATACAACCGTATCCCCTATCCCTAGCCCACTTCCCATAATCCGTAAATTCAGATACCTTGTGTATGTTGTGACAGTTAGCGCATCCATTTTCTTTAAAGACAGCAAGCTGTTTTTGAGATTGAAGCATAGGTTGAGACCAAACTATAGAACTCACTACAATCAGTATCAGAACGACTACTTCTTTCATAGCTTGACCTCCTCTTTACTTGATTTCACATAGATAACTTTATATTTCCTCTTCAAGTTACGACACTCAAACGTTTCGGTGATATTGATATACCTACTTAAGTACTCTATTACTGGGTTAAACCATTCTTTAGCCTTCTCATTTTCATAGATTATCAAAAGTTCCTTGACATTTTTCATATAATGAATACCTCCTCTGATTGCAAAATTAAATCGCCAATAAATTTCCCATAATCTCCGTCATCTGTATAGACTTCCAGGAAGGGTATCTCAGCAAATTCCATTGCTTCCAACTGCTCTGTGATCTTAGGTTCGTCCCTATTTAAACCATTAATAGCAATAACCTTAACTTCGTGTAGTATAGATAGACCGTTTGCTACTCTTAACGCCTCTACTTTATCTTTTATAGCTATTACAAGAATGTTCTTCCTCATGATACATCCTTATATACATATACATGCATTTGATATTGACACAAGCTCAGCATTTTGGAACTGTCCACCAATGTCTATATTGTATTTTATAAGTTCGGATCGCTTTTCTATACCATACTTTTCCAAAGAAAACTCACAAGCTACGCATCTGTCCAGTTTCTTGAGTAGGGAAAGAAATTTACTGTTATTTACAAGTAGTACACCTCTACCAGTCAGAAAGACAGATACATTGTTCTTTTTATCATTTTTTAGCTTCGAGATTATACACACAGCGAGTTCAAAGCTTTTTTCATCAGTGAGTATTAGATGCCACTTCATACTTTCACTCCTTACGAAGCAAAAAGTGAAATACGCCACCTTCCTCTTTGTAGTCAATTATTCTATAACCCTCTATCTTACAAAGATCAAATATACTTTCACATGATGACGGATTATCAAGCACAACTTCTAAGGCTGCTTCTTTTGGCATTTTTTCCATCGCCTTTTTTGTATACATCTGAGGGTGGGGGCAAACATACCCCCTCACATCTAGAAAATACTTATCATCGGAAAGCTTTTCAAACTTTACAGCCATGTTATTACCTCCTTTCTTTAAAATTCAAACTCCTTTTGTACCCTTCTGTTTATCCACCATGTAGTGATCTTTACACCTAAGTAAGCACCAGCACCCATAGCTACGAAAAAAAGCCATCCACTGTAATCTCCATTTGCGGCAGGTACAAAAAGGGCTCCTATGTTGCATCCTAGAGCTAATCTTGCTCCTACACCCATAAAGGTACCACCTATCAGAGCAAAGACTATCTGCTCACCGGTAGGTTTGCGCCATTTGAACTCTCCTCTACGAAGAGCCATAAAGGCTGCACCTAAAATGATACCAATGATCATCAGGTCTGCTGCATTTATCAAAGGATTAAGTATACCGTTTTCTACACCAAAGAAAATGTTGTGGTATAAGTCAACCCTGAATATCTTTTGGATAGTCCATGCCATCCACTGAGCCTCCTGTGTAGTTATGTACCAATAGCCCGGGTCAAAAGCTGTTCCTTGTATAGTTAAACCGCTTGTAAAACCCATCTGTTGCAGAAGCTCACCGAAATTGTCTATACCAAACCTTTCTCTTAAAAGTCCAAGTACCCACATATGCAAACCTGAGGCTATTCCTAAACCCAAACCTGCAAGAGCTGTTCTCTTTGAGTCAGTTATCATAGCTATCAAGCCCTTTATGTCTGTAAGCACGAAGCGAACATCTTTAACATTACGTAAAAACCTCTTTCTAAAAAAGAACGAGTAGGTGACTATGAGAAAGAACAATGTGGGGACTATAACTCCAAGTAAAAAGTTGCCAATGACTTCTCTCAAGAGGGTATTATCAGAAGGTATGAGATCTGCACCGCTGAGCCCTTTTAGATTCCATGCGTAACCCGTCAAAAAGTAATCGTACCAAGAAGATATAAACTCTTTAGGTATACCCATATCTACCTGCTGATTAGCCGCCTTTACCCAAGATTCTGGTACTAGATAAGGTACGAGGGGAAACTTCAACGTAGAGACAAAAAGTGCCTGTGCAATAGCTACGCTTGTTACTACTATCATAGCTGCGATGTTACCTTCCCCACTTTTATACAAAGACCCCGAAGAACAACCTCCTGCGAAAGATATCCCAATGCCAAATATGAGCCCTCCAATGAGAGTATGTATGCCTATAGGATTCGCATGGAAGGGAGCTATACCAATAAGTCTGTCTATAAGGGAGGTAAAACCGTAAAGGGTTATAGCTATTAGTATACCTACGGCTACTCGTGTGGTCCCTATAGCAAAAAGGTCCCTTGTGGCAGATGCCATGCAGAAGTGTCCGTATTGTAGGAACAGACCATACACCACACCAGCCCAGAAATAAGCAACCATATAAGAAAAGCGTATATCGACGAACATGGCTATTATGGAAAACAGAAAACCTAAAATAATTATCAGCCATGCGTATGTTCTGTGTTTCATAGGAGCCTGTGGTAAGGTAAGCTCTTTCATATTAGACCTCCTTTAAAAGAGCATTTGAAAGCCCAATGTGTACTGCGTATAGTTTTGTAAAGCGAAATTTGTAGGGTCTTCTTTGTCATACTTTATTCTATCTGCTTGGAAAGTTACCTTGAGAGACTGCCCGTTAATGTAATAGTTAAAACCTATACTGTACTGTTTGTTGCTGTATAAACCGCTCTTTAACCCGTAATTATCCCTTTCATATCTGAAGAAAGGTTGTAGAAAACCGAAACCAATTTTTCTGGGATAAAGATATCCACCCTTTATGTAATATCCTTTCAGTTGTGTCGATATAGGTAGTGTTGGATCAGGATTCTTATTTATGGCATCTCCAACATCGTACCTTATATAAGCTCCCGAGAGAGTATATACACCAGTAGATGTAGGATACTCAAGAAAGGCATCAACGGTCCATCCCTTGTAATTCTTAGGTTCAGACCTAGTAGGGTAATTAGCGTAGGCTACATCAGGCTGATAATCAAAGCCTGCACCAAAGGTTAAAACCTTTTTCGTACCCAAGTAAGTTCCCTTGTAGCCATAGTCAGTTTCCGGATCAAACAGACTCAAATGCACTCTTGTGGTAAATCTAAGGGAACTTTTAGGTGTTACACTTTCTGTTCTCCCTTTGGAAATCATAAGCCTATACTGGAACTTACCATTAAAAAGGTTACCCCACACAGCACCTCCGATATCCCTACTCGGACCGAAGGGAGTATACGGTAACACTTCCCCTCTGTCTATATTTAAAGGTTCAAGACATGCTTCAAGGTTTTCTCTGGTAAGGGTTTGCTTAAACTTTCCAAGTATGAAGTGAACAGCATCGCTTTCTGGGAGGGGATCTATGGTGACATATGCATCTAAAACATCCACCTTTGATGGTGTTCTTTCTCCTGTGAATTTGTCAACCTGACCCTCAAAAGGCGCATCTAGTTGAAAGTAGAAACCGATTCTATCATTATACTGGCCACTCAGGTTAAGCCTATTTCTTCTAAAAAAAATGTCCCATAAACTACCAGAATCTTTTGAATACCTAAAGCTCCTGTACCGCCCCCATAGTTGGAAATAGTAATTTAGCTGTACATAACTCTGCTCTCCATAAGTTATAACTGGTCCAGAAATAGCAGGCATAGTACTTAATAAACTAGATACCCCCATCAATAAAGTTACCCTCTTCATGATCATTTACCTCCCTTGGAAAGAAAAAGTGTATGATGTGCCAAGAATCCTAAAAGCTCCATATCTGACTTAAAGCTTTGCTTCTTCACGGCTTCGTATTTTTTTACAAGTTCACCTATGTTCTGACCCATGTGGCAGCTTGCGCATGTAGCACTGGGTTCTGTGAGGGGATTAGGAATCATTTTTGTGTGTGCGAGCTCCTTTTTGATAAGTCTAGGATTACCTTTATGACAACCGTTGCAAGAGAAATTAACTCTTGTATGATCTGTGTGCCAGGGTTTTGGAGCAGGCGCTTCCGCTCTTTGCCCATTGTGGCATTTAAAACAAGAGGTTGCACCTAATCCGCATGCATTTGCTAGTGGTATGAATATATGGTGCTCCAAAAAGTATTTCACGGGCTCTTTCTCTACAAGAGCTTCGGACCCCCAACGAGAAGAGTTCTTATTAAAAAAGTTTCCTACAAGTAACCCGCAAAGCGTTACTAAACTACCAAAACCAACCAAAAGCAGCAATTTTTTTCTCATAATACACCTCCTTCTTACTTGTTTTTAATAAGAGAGTTTAGAGCTTTTTCCATATCTGTACCTTTTATTTCCTTACCTCCACATCCGCAAACAGGTCCCTTTGCTCCTTTTGGTAGTTCACCACTTATTGAGATTTTTAGCTCTCTCTTTATATTTGCTTTAGTTTCTACTACCTGTCCACATCCAACACCAGCAATAGTGAAAAGGATGAGAACAGCGTTTTTCATAATTCACCTCCTATCGTATATTATGCAAACAGTATGCCAACAAATTACTTACCATTTTAGCTTAGGAAAATCTGAAAAATCCTTTTTTCTTTGCGATTTTATGTTTCAAGATTTTAACCTTTAAATTTTTTATGTTTCTTTTGTGAAACATATTCCTAAAGTTTATAGATAAAAAGCGTTGGTCAGTCTCCCTTCTGGAGGAGTATTTTTTTTGGCATTATATTTGCATAAAAATATAGCAGGTAGCGTTGAGGAGGTGGAAAAGATGAGGAAAGTAAGGTTCATAATTATGATTTTGTGTGCGTCGTGGTTCCTCGGTTGTGGTAGTAGTGGTACTAAGCTTACAACTCCCTCTCCTTCAAAACAAGAAAGCGAAGCTGTGTTGGCTTCCCTAGTCTCCAACGAAGTTGCTGTTATAGACCCAAAAACGGATGAGATAGTGGGGGTCAAGAATGTAGGTGCTTGGGGTGAGTATACAAATAATCATTTTGATCTTGGTGCTGTAATGTGGTTCAATAACGGCAGAAACGTATATGCAGTGAGAGCAGACGATTTTGACTTGATAACATCAGCCTTTGGATATCCTCAGTTTGGTCCTCAGCAACTTCTAATGACAGGCACTTCTACTTATAAACCTTCCTGTCACATAGATACGGGTAATAGAGATTTATTAACTCCATTGCAGGTTGCACAACCTATTGCGAAGGGAATAGAGAATTTTTCTCTTGAGACTACCTTCATTGATGTGACCCCGGACGGGCGTTACGTTTACGCATCGAGAAGAGGAGAAGATGAAATATGTGTGTTAGATAATGCTTTCGGAACCCAAAACTTTGGTAAAGTTATAAGGTGTATAAATGTAGTTACTGGAAAAGTTAAAGATGCAAATGGTAATGTAATAAGAACGTATCAAACTTTGTACATCCCTACTGGTGGTCCAGTGGCAGGTGGAAATAGAGGTATAAAAGGCTCCGCTGGAAGATGTGATATAAATCAAAATACATGCAGAGCGGGAGTATGCGATGCTTCTATTGTCCTAAAGGATGATGGTAAAGTTATTTTCTGCGAACCAGATTGGTATGGAGGTACTGTCACCTGTTTGGATATAACAAATAACGATAAAATTTACCAATATCTTTTACCTGTCCTCTTGAAAAACTCTATTATGCCTGGTGATTTTATGGGTACCGTTTCCATAAATATGTATAATGGACGCGCTTACTACTTTACCGAAAATCTTGACACTTCAATGGGTAATGATCCATGCAGAGGACACGAATATATACTGGACGTAACAGATCTTTCCAATATAAGACTCATACAGATGATAGTGCCCCGTTTTTCATGTCTTGACAGTATAGATAGTGATGACTTAACAAACGGACAAATTTATCAAATTAAAGTGAGGTACATATACTCTTATAACTATGACCAAGCGGGTAAGGTTTCTGGTATAGCAAACCAGCAAACTTACAATGTAAACTATGTTTTTCGAAAAGCTTCCGGATTTGTATCCACAGGTTATTTAGAAAAAGTAAATCCATCTGACCCAGGACCCTCTTATATAACCGATGGAATACCTATAGCACCCTTCACCGATGATATGAGACCCGTAAATGTGGTCCGAAAGTCTAACGGTAATGTAGTGAAAGGAGACGAGGTGTACATAGTGGGCATAACACCTGGATATGGTCAAGTCGGTGTAGTTAGTTATAGGGGCTTTGCAGGAAATGGCAATCCTCCTTTCCCAGTTTCCCACAGGATAAATCTCGTTTATAATACCACTTCAGCGGTCATGACTTTTACCTCTGATGGGCGCAAGGTCTTTATAAATGATAGAGCTAACCCTATAATTTATGTTATAGACACCTTTACTAAGAGCATCTCGGATATCATACCCGTTCCAGCTGCCTCTCAAGCCTTGACCACAAAAAGCATGCTTATGCCTACAAAGGGTGCTACACCACCTCCACCTTCAGGTGGTGGCGGAGGAGGTGGTGGCACACTGCCTATGCCATGCGGTGGGTAATAAAAAATTCGTGTGCAGGGGTTATTTTCATTACCCTTGCCTTTCTTTTTTCTTGTAAGGAGAGGTATGATACAGTGGAAAAATACTGGGAAAGACCTATAAGACCTAACGGTGAACCCCCAAAAATTTATTCAGCATTAGAAGCATCTTTAGATCCGAAGGCATGCGGTTCTTGCCATGCAGAAAAGTATACAGAATGGCAACAGAGCCTGCACTCCAAAACAATATCTTCAGGTTTATTGTGGCAAATGAAGATGATGGACCAGTTATCGGCGAATAAGTGTATGGATTGTCACGCTCCTTTATCTGAGCAGAAAGCCTTGATGGCTATTTACATGAATTATCCATCAAGACCTCAAAAACCTGCGCCTGCATATATTACAGATAATCTGCATCTGTAATATATG
>JBEULM010000022.1 GCA_041287335.1 Hydrogenobacter sp. | reverse complement strand
TTGTTAATGTACCGTGTGGAATTTAAACTAGCTTTCTCCCGTATTCATCGGGACAACGAGGCTGTGTTGTTAATGTACCGTGTGGAATTTAAACCCGCAAGACCGCCACCCCTTGCGGTGGTGAGGGTAACGTTGTTAATGTACCGTGTGGAATTTAAACTCTTTAAGTTTTTCTGACATTATCCTGCCAGAAAGCAGGTAGTTGTTAATGTACCGTGTGGAATTTAAACAAGAAACTAACAGTGGCTTATACTGGCTTATAATTGCGTTGTTAATGTACCGTGTGGAATTTAAACGTTGTCACGAATGATGCAGCATCTCCAACCACATACACGGAGTTGTTAATGTACCGTGTGGAATTTAAACCAAAGTTTTTTCATACTCTATGAGGAGGTTAGGAAGAGTTGTTAATGTACCGTGTGGAATTTAAACATACTTTATCCCTCCCCTGAAAATTCCTGTTAGGTTGTTGTTAATGTACCGTGTGGAATTTAAACACTTTAAGTATTCTGAACCACCTTATACTATTGGGAGGGTTGTTAATGTACCGTGTGGAATTTAAACCTTATTTATGATTGTCTCATCTATTACTTCCCACTTTTGTTGTTAATGTACCGTGTGGAATTTAAACCTGTTTTCCGTAAGAGTAAAGAGCTTGGTATATATAGGTTGTTAATGTACCGTGTGGAATTTAAACTTACCTTTATTTTACCTCCCCCCTCCCCCTCAGGTTTGTTGTTAATGTACCGTGTGGAATTTAAACCGGCGGTTGTTAAACTTATTTTTTTTCACCATCCTCTCAAAGGAGTTGTTAATGTACCGTGTGGAATTTAAACTCGGGAAAGCTTCAGACACACTGTTGATTAAAACATTGTTGTTAATGTACCGTGTGGAATTTAAACTGCTGTTGTCTGGTGGCTTGGCTGGGCTTGCCTTTAAAGTTGTTAATGTACCGTGTGGAATTTAAACCTTGTGGATGTGATACTATTTCACAGGTTCTTAATAAGTTGTTAATGTACCGTGTGGAATTTAAACTTGTAAACGGTTGCATCTATGGAAGGGTTTATATCCGTTGTTAATGTACCGTGTGGAATTTAAACTATACTTTTACCGTATGGTATAGCAAAGGAGTTTTCTCTGTTGTTAATGTACCGTGTGGAATTTAAACACAGGCTCTATGCCATTGAGTATGATTTGCCGGTAAGGTTGTTAATGTACCGTGTGGAATTTGAATATAGGGTATAGTTCTTTTATATTTGTGTTATATTTGTGTTGTTGATGTGGCATGCCCAATTTAAGCTTTTTGAAGCCCTACTTTAAAAAACTTTCTTTTTATATCCAGCATTAAAGCACTTGCAACAAATATGGAAGACAGAGTACCAACAGCGTGGAATTTAAATCGACACAGCATTTGTTGCAAAGTCAGCCTTGACTGCGTTGTTAATGTACCGTGTGGAATTTAAATTGTTTTTTCCTGCGCTCGCTGTACTGCTTTTTGTGATGTTGTTAATGTACCGTGTGGAATTTAAATTAAAAGAGGTAGAACAGCTTTTGCTGATGCAAGAGGTTGTTAATGTACCGTGTGGAATTTGAACCTAATGTTATGACGGTGATGGAAAGGAATTATCGTGTGTTGGTACATCTGCAATAATATTTTTCTGCGATGAGAGAAAGGCCTGGAAGCTTCTTTGACCGTTTCAATTTTATTCCTTAATCAGGAGAGTTCTCTCTCCCTTATGCGTGGATCTATTAAAGCAAGTAGTATGTCAGCTACTAAATTACCTAAAAGAAGCATAATTGTTCCTATATAAAGACCCCCCATGACGAGAAAGAGATCTTGGGATAAAACCGCATCAAGCATTAAAAGTCCAAGTCCTGGCCAGCCTACTATAATCTCAATAAGCGCCGCACCGGAAAGAAGCCCAGCTATTTCATAACCTATCAATGTGGTAAAAGGATTCATCACGTTTTTAAAGATGTGTTTTATCATAACCCAGTGAGAGACGCCCTTTGCCCTTAAAAAAATTACTATAGGACTGTGAAGCACTTCAATGACACTACTCCTGACAAGCCTTACCATGCTGGCTGTTGATACAAAGGTTAAAGTGAAAACCGGTATAAGCATATGTTTTGAGAGGTCAATCACTTTCTCAAAAAGGTTCATGTGTTCAAAGCCTACACTGTGCATCCCACCTACAGGAAGAATTCCTGTTTTGGATGCTATCAAAAGGAGTATAAAAGCCAAGAAAAAGGAGGGAAAGGACATGAAGGTGTAAGCGTAAACTTTTATCAATCTGTCAATCCATGTATCTTCTTTAAAGCCTGCGAGAAAACCCAGAAGTATAGCAAATATCCACGAAAGCACGCCGGAGGTAAGCGTTAAAAGTAAAGTGTTACCTATTCTCTCCTTTATAAGCTCCGTCACAGGAGCATGATACTGAAAGGAGTAGCCCAGATCAAAAACAAGAGCGGACTTCAGCCACTTTATATACTGAACTATGGCAGGCTTGTCAAGACCGTACTGCTTTTTCAGAAGCTCTATGGTTTCCGGTGATATTTGAGGATTTAACCTGAGTTGATCTAAGTAATCACCCGGTGCCATTTTTATTATGATAAAGGATAGAAAAGTTACACCCAGCAAAGTGGGGACGGCCTGAATCAATCTTACAAAGATAAACCTAATCATCAGAAGTAATTGGCGACAAAGTGTCTAATTTGGGAGAAGTATCTGTTTATCTCATCACGGTGCTTTTCTTTCACATATCTAACTAACCGATAATCATCCCAAAGACCTATAAGCGGTATCCAGTCGGGAATGGCATCTTTATCCTCTATGAAGTAAAGCAAGGCTGATGTGAAATCTTTTCTCGTTTCCTCTTTGAGTTCAAAATTTGGGTCACTTACCATTCTGAAAAGGAGCTTAACATCAAGAATAAGATTTCTAACATACTCCATAGTTGGAGGTACAGAGGATATCTTCTCAAAAAAGAGTTTCCTGAGTTGTTTCATCTCCACATCCCTGTAGTATCTTTTAAGGGTTTTTTCCTTTTTCTCGTCCCACATACCACTTATTATACACGCCTTAAAATTATAATATGCATATAGAAAGGGATGTGTCCTTAGCTCAGTATACTACCATAAAAATAGGAGGTAGGGCAGGTTTTTTGTGTTTTCCCAACACATATAGCGAGTTAGTCCTTGCGGTGAAAATGGCTCAAGATAAAGGGCTTCCCATATTTATTCTTGGAAGAGGTTCTAACACAATATTTGGGAACTTCGAAGGGTTTGTAATAAGCACAAAAAACTTTAGGGATATAAAGATCTACCAGGAGGATAATAAGGTTCTTGTAGAAGCTGGGTGCGGTTTACCTCTTTCTGAACTTGTCAAAGTAGCTTTAGATCTAAATCTTGATGGTATATACAGACTTGTAGGCTTTCCTGCTACTGTAGGTGGCGCTGTAGCTATGAATGCAGGAGCTTTTGGATGTGAGATGTCCCATTATATAAAAAGTGTTCTGGTTATGGATTGGGAAGGGCGACTGCATAAGATCGATATAAAAGACGTTAGCTTTTCTTACAGAAGTTCTCCTTTTCCCGAGATGGGTGTAGTTTTGAAGGTAGAGTTTGAGTTTTTTAAAGCGAATTTTGATGTGAAGGCTGAGTATAACCTCATAAAGGAAAAGAGAAAGCTTACGCAACCTATAAACATGCCGACTTCAGGCTCTACGTTTAAAAATCCACCTAAAGCTTACGCAGGTGAACTTCTTGAAAAGGTAGGCATGAAAGGTTACAAGATAGGAGACGTAGCCTTTTCTCAGGTCCATGCCAATTTTCTGGTGAACCTTGGCAACGGTAAAGTTGGTGATGTGATTAAAATATTGCATGAAGCAAAAAGAAGGGTTTATGAAGAGTTCGGTATAGAACTTCAAGAGGAGGTAAAGGTAATTGAGAGTTGTAGTACTCATGGGAGGTAAATCCCAAGAGAGAGAGATATCATTGCGTTCAGGAGAAGCTGTTTTGAACGCTCTTAAGGAACTCGGATATGAAGCCATCGCGCTTGATATTGATGGAGAACTCTGTACAAAGCTCCTTGAATTAAGACCTGACAAAGTTTTCATAGCTCTTCATGGTACTTACGGAGAGGATGGAAGGATTCAAGGTTTTTTAGACATTCTGGGAATACCCTACGTAGGCTCAGGCGTATTAGGTAGCGCCGTAGCTATGGACAAAGACCTTACAAAAAAAATACTCACCTTTCATGGCATACCTGTACCCAGATGGGTGACTGTACGCAGTGGGGAAAGTATCAACTGGAACACTTTTCCCGCTGTAGTAAAACCTGCCGATCAAGGCTCTAGCGTTGGGCTTTTTCTTGTTAAGGAGAGACATGAACTTGAAAAGGCAGTTGATGAGGTGTTAAGTATTTCCGAAAAAGTCCTCATAGAAGAGTATATAAAGGGTAGAGATGTAACGGTGGGTATATTGAAAAATGAGGCGCTTCCTCCCATAGAGGTGCGTTCCAGAAAGGGACTTTACGACTATGAAAGTAAATATACAAAGGGTATGTCCGAGTATATCTTCATTGAGGAAGAAGAACTTGCCAAAAAACTTCAAGATTTAGCCCTTGCTGTACACAGATATTTGGAACTCAAAGACATATCGCGAATAGATTTCAGAGTATCGGAAGATGGTAAACCATACGTTTTAGAAGCTAACACCATACCTGGCATGACAGAACTTAGCCTCTTTCCTATGGCATGCAGGAAAAAAGGTATTGATTTTAAGGAGATGATACATATGTTATTATCTTAATGCGATGAAAAAAGAGGGGAAAAAGGCGGGGAGAAGGCACGCCGGAATAGGTTATGTCCTTGCATTCGTCTGGATATCCTCCATGGCATTAGGGGGTTTTTTTATGCCTGTTTTAATAGACACTCTACCCTACTTTAAGATAAAGGCTATACAAGTAGAAGGGAACGTAGCCATACCGACCTATGTGTTTTCTAAAGCTGTAGGTGAGCTTAAAAACAACTGGCTTTTCGTGAACGAAAAAAGACTCCTTACAGTGCTGAATGCTCTTACAGGTAATTCTGTAGAGGAAGTAAAGATAGATAGGTACTTTCAAACACAAGGAGTAATCTTAAAAATACGCGTAAAGGAAAGAAAACCCTTTTTAACAGTAATTGAGGACAAAAAAATACTCTTTTTTGATGATAAAGGGGTGCCTTTCCTGTCCCAATACTACGCACCTCAAAAGCCTTATATTTATGCTAATCAGAACCTTATAAAAAATTACTTTTCGGCATTAAAGAAGCTCGTTGATATATGTAAAACCTCGCAGGTAAACAGCATTTATCTGACGGATATGAACACACTCATATATACCACTAATGGCAGTAAAATACTCCTTCCTCCCTTACAGCAAATAGATGACGTAGCTTTAAAAAGATTTGAAAGTATCTATAATATAAGTATGGAGGCGAAAGAAATTGATCTGACAACGGAAGGTATGGCGATAATAAAAAGCGGGGAGTGAATATGAAAGTGTTAACTTCTCTTGATGTGGGAACGGGTAAGGTTACCGTACTTGTAGGTGAGATAGACAGTTACGGGGACATACAGATAATAGGCATAGGGGAGGTGCCTTCAAAAGGTATAGACAGAGGATACATAACGAGACTTGACCTTGCGGTTCACACTATACTCACAGCTCTCAAAGAAGCTCAGGAAATGTCTGGTATACATATAGATACCGTGGTTATGGGCATATCCGGCCCTAATGTAAAAAGCCAAAATGAAAAAGACACTGTAAGCGTAGCACCACAACCTACCGAGATAGATCAGACACATATAGAGAGGCTCATAGAGAGAGCGCTCACCAGAGCCAAAGAGGAAGGATACGAGGTCATAAGCGCTATTCCAAGAAGGTTTCTGCTGGATGATCAGGAAGGTGTTATAGATCCGGTTGGGCTTTTAGGTTCTAGGCTTTCTGCTGAGGTTCACGTGGTAAAGGTCGGTAGCGGTATGCTTAGAAATCTTGAAAAAGCTATAGCTTCAAGTGGACTAAAAATTACGGGCAGATTTTTATCTTCTATGGCATCATCGGAAGCTGTACTGACCGCAGAAGAGAAGGAGGAGGGTGTACTTCTCATGGATATAGGCGCAGGTCTCACCGACTTTGTGCTGTATACGGATGGTTCGCCTATTATAACAGGAAGCGTTCCCATGGGTGGTATAAACATAACTAAAGATATAGCACACTTTATGAAGATCACGAGCGAACAAGCTGAAAAGATAAAGATAGAGTATGGTTTTGCTATAGCTGACCTTGTTAACGAAACGGAGAGGATTAAAATAAAACCCAGAGGAGAAGATAAAGAGGCCATGGTAGGCAAAAAGCAGTTAGCCGAAGTTATACAGATAAGACTGGAAGAAATTATGGATAAGGTGATGGAGCTTATAAACTCGTATGGTGCAAATTTGGATTCTGCAAATGCGGGTGTGGTGGTTACAGGAGGGTGCGCAAAACTGGCAGGCATAAGGGAGTTTTTGGAAAGGTACTTTGACCTTCCCGTAAGGGTAGGTTACCCTACAGGCATCATAGGACTCAAAGAAAAGGTCCAAGATCCAGCTTATTCTACATCGGTAGGTCTTTTAAAACTCGCTTATCAGGAACAACTCTTAAACGCAAAGATCTTACACCATACGCAGGATAAGAATACGGACAAGGGAGGGATAGATCTCTTGTCTATATTGACAAGAATAAAAGCTTTTTTTAAAGATGTAATGTAGGAGGTAAAGTATGGAAAGTTTTAATCCTACGCGTATCAAGGTTTTTGGTATAGGTGGAGGAGGCTCCAACGCTGTAAATCGCATGTATAAAGATGGCATAGAGGGTGTTGATCTCTTTGCGCTAAATACAGACATACAGCATCTTACTTCTCTTTCGGTTCCCAACAAGATACAGATAGGGGAGAAAGTAACCAAAGGACTGGGGGCAGGAGCCAAACCGGAGATAGGAGAGCAAGCTGCCCTTGAAGATATAGATAAAGTAAAGGATGTTCTCAGAAACACAGACATGCTGTTTCTTGCGGTAGGTCTTGGAGGAGGTACGGGAACAGGAGCAGCTCCTATAATAGCCGAAACAGCGAAGGAGATGGGAATTTTGACTGTAGCTGTTGTTACAAAACCCTTCCTTTTTGAAGGTCCAAGAAGGATGCAGGTCGCTCTTGAAGGTCTGGAAAGGCTAAAAGAAGTGGTTGATACGTATATAGTGATAAATAACCAAAAGCTCGCTGAGATGGCAGACAGGAACTTCAGCATAAGGGACGCTTTTAAAATGGTAGACGATGTATTATCAAAGGCTGTAAGAGGTATAACCAGCATAGTGGTAACGCCAGCTCTTATAAATGTAGACTTTGCGGATGTTAGAACTGTCATGGAAAAGGGTGGATTAGCCCTCATAGGTATGGGAGAAGGGAAAGGGGATGGAAGGAGAGATTACGCTGTAGAGCAAGCCATATCAAGTCCTCTCCTTGAGGGTAACACTGTAGAAGGTGCAAGAAGGCTTCTCATAACACTCTGGGTGAGTGAAGATATACCTTTCAGGGATGTTGAAGAAGCCATAGGCAGAGTCAGAGAATCGGCTCACGATGATGCTCTTATCATATTCGGTGCGGTCTTAGAAGAGGGGAAAGAAAATTTTATGCGTGTCGCTGTAGTGGCTACGGATTTTGAAAATGTGCAGTCACAAACCCAGTTTAAAGTGATAAAGAAGCCCGAACCTAAGGATGTAAAGAAGGTAGTCCCAGAAGTCATCATAGAACCTGTACAGCCCGAAATAGAGGACATTCCAGCTTACTTAAGGAGGAAGAGAAAGCTGTGATAAAGATAGAAACCAAAGGCAACAGAGCATTATCCTTCGTGTTAGGATTGATTTATGGGTACAGAGGTGCAAACTTTGAACTCTCCATTAAAGATATAGGGAGCTTTTCCGAAGAAGCTCACAGAGAGGACAAGGTGTATTACATAAACAGGCTTTCCGGTGAAGTAAACGACAAGCCTTGCGATGGAGTAACGCACATTTGTGTTATAAAAGAGGATAATGTTAACAAAAAAGTGCTGTTATATATATACAAAAGTGTTGTGAAATTAACTTCTTGAAATAACATAATGAATACGCGTATCATTTTTATATGTTCCTTTTCATCTGCCTACTGATCTTCAGTTTTTCTTGGGGCGGGGAGCTTGAGACACTGATTTCCTATGCTCTTGAAAATTCTCCAAGAATAAAAGAGTACAAAAATATAAAGGAGTCTTTTAAGTACAGAGAGGCTTACTCTTCTTCTCTTCCCAATCCTACCGTTTTTGTAGGTTTTAGTAATCTACCACTCAATAGACCTTATCCTAATTCAAAAGAGCCTATGAGCAGTTTCACTGTGGGTTTTTCACAGATGTACATATTACCAATAAAGAGGGAACTTGAAAAGAGAGCTATAGCAGGTGAAAGGGAAGTGGTGTTGGAGGATGAAAATCTGCTCAAAAAAGAGATAATCAGAGATATAAAGGTCAAGTACTTAGAGTGGTTTTATACCCTTAAAAAGGAGAAAGTTTTAAGTTCCATAGAGCGAGAAGTAGAAAGCTTAGAAAGTATAGCTAAGGAAAATTACAGGTACGGCAATGCGACACTTTCTGACATCCTCTCTCTAACGGGCGAAAGGTTAAAAGTGCATAAAGAAATGGAAGTTTTAAAAGAGGAAAGGGATAAATTAAAGGAAGAGATAAACTACCTTGTAGGAAAAAATTTTACGCTAAAGGGGGAGGAAGTCCATTTTCAAGAGCCGGATTTTGAAAAAGTGGATATAGAAAAAAGTCCATACGTAAAGAGAGTGCGAGCGCAATTAAAAAGCCTTGAGTTACAAATGCGTAAAAGGAGTGTTGAATACCTTCCCGACATTGAGCTTATGGTTGAATACATGGCAAGACCCTCAATGAGCGATATGTTTAGCGTGAGGCTTGGTTTCACTCTTCCTATATGGAAGAAAAATAAAGAAGACATGGCAGTTTTAGAGAAAGTTGAAGAAATGGAAGCTAAAAAGCAGGAACTTAACGATATATTGCTGAATCTTAAAAAAAACTTAAACACTCTGAGGATAGAATATGAGAGCAAAAAGGAACTATTGAAACTTACTGATGAACTTATAAAGGAAAAAAGGCAGGAGCTTGAAGCTCTCAAACTCTCTTACAAATATAAAAAAGTTGATTTTAGAGAACTTTTGAGATTGTACAGAGAAATATGGGATCTTGAGATAAACGAACTTGATCTTGAACTTGCTACTAAAAAGATACTACCTCAGTTGGAGGCGCTGTTATGAAAAGATTTATATTTATTCTAATATTCCTTACGGCGCTTCTTGCCTTAGTAGGAATAATCTATTACACGTATAAAGGGAAAGAAATCTCATCTATACCCACCGGATACTCTTACCTATTTTCCTTAAAAGAACGTAATCTTGATGTTAGTTTCTATTCTCAAGGTGGGGAGTTAAAAGTAGGTAAAAATAAACTCTACATACTTATAAATCCTGAAAGGAAGCTTACAAACCTTTACTTTTACATGCCTCCTATGCCGGGGATGGGTGAAATGAGAGAAGATGTAGTGTTAAATGAGGTAAAAAAGGGTAGGTATGAAGGTGTTGTGAATATTAGTATGGCAGGTTCATGGCAGGTGGTGGCGGAGGTTGAGGGAAACGTATTGAAAAAGGAACTTTCCGTTCCTTTCAAAGGTAGTCAGGCTGAGGGGAAAAGGACTGAAGGCATAAGCGTAGATCCACAAAAGCTTCAAATGATAGGGATCCAGACGGTTGAAGTAGGAAGGCAGGATCTTATGGAGAGTTTCCATGCTGTTGGGTACATATCTTATGACCTTTCAAAAACCTATGATATCACTTTGCGCAGTGATGCGTGGGTGCTGGACACCTTTGGTAGATTTGAAGGTGAGCTTATCTCAAAAGGCACGCCTCTTATGAAGATTTTAAGTCCTGATGTAGAAGTAACTAAGGAAGAACTTCGGCTTGCAAAAGAGTTGGGAAGAAAAGATCTTGAAAAGGCAGTACTTGAAAAACTATCTTACCTCAGAGAAGGAGAGGTGATAAGATCTCCTTACTCGGGCGTAATTCTTGAAAGAAAGGTATCTCCCGGAGGTTTTTTGAAAGCCGGAGATGTAGCATACAAGATAGCCAACGTATCAAGTGTATGGGTAATTGCAGAAATCCCTCAGGAAGATGCGTACGCTGTAAAGAAAGGGATGGAGGTTCTCATAAGCCCTGAGGGAATTCAGGAAAGCTATACAGGTAGAGTAGATTACGTATTTCCTGAAGCTGATAAGATGGCAAGAACGGTGAAGGTAAGAATAAGCCTTCCAAATAGAAATGCCTTTTTGAAGATAAACCAGCTCGTTGATGTTTACTTTGAAAAACCGCTGGGAGAGGTACTTGCTGTGCCAGAAAGTGCGGTGGTAGATACGGGCAAAAGGCAGGTGGTCTTTGTGGAGTTAGAGCCAGGCGTTTATCAGCCAAGAGCTGTAAGGCTTGGGAGAAGGGCAGAAGGCTACTACGAGGTGCTTGAAGGTTTGAAGGAAGGGGAAAGGGTGGTTGTAAAGGGAACCTTCCTTTTAGACTCAGAAGCCCAGATTAAGGGGATCTATGAAGAGGAGGTAAAGACCTATGAACATCACCACTGAGCTACCTTCTGCTCATAAACCTGCCGTAAGCAAAAAGGAGGTAAAGCACACCACCTGTGAATACAAAAAGCCCAAGGAAGTAAAAAAGTACGTCCATAAAAAAAATTCTAATAAAGGAGGTTTGATATGAAGAAGCTACTTGCATCAGCCCTTTTGACGGTGGGTGTGTTTTCAGGGGTTTTTGCACAGCAGGAGCATAAACACGAGGGTGAGAGCCTACAGCAGGATATGATGCCCATGATGCCTATGATGATGCAGATGATGATGGAAGACCCCGAGATGCGTAAAGCTATGATGGAACATATGCAGAAATGCAGACAGCAGATGATGAACACACTCATGGAAAACCCAAGGTTTATGGAAAGGCTTATGTCCATGATGCTACAGCACAGGGAAACTATGAAAAAGGTTTTGGAAAATATCCCTCAGATGAAAAAGCAGATGGAGGAGCTTTTTAAATGAAGCGACTTTTGATGGTTCTTTTACTATCTTCTTTTTACCTTGTTTTGGCTCACGAACCGCATCAAGCTAATGAATATGCGAATCTTCAAACTTTGGTTTATCCAGCTGTTGTAAAGTTTCATCCACCTATCGTTCATTTTGGCATATCCCTTCCATTCGCAACCTTACTTGCGGAGGTATACTACACAATAAAGAAGAAAGGAACGGAGTACTTGGTACTTTTATTTAGCTTTCTGACACTTCTCGTACTATCTCTATCCGTTGTAACAGGCTACACCGCACATCAGAGTATAGAGGAAATGATCCCTAAAAGAGGAGCTATGGAGCTTATACATCTTCATCAGAATATAGGCTTCGTTCTCCTTTTTCTTTCTTCCTTGGGTTTTCTCTTTAAGGTGTTGTATCACGTAAGATATAGCAATGTGTTCCGGTATGTTTTCATAGGTATTTATCTTCTCTTGTGTGCAGGTGTAGTGTATCAAGGAAGCTTAGGTGGTAAGCTGGTTTATGAATATTCAGTAGGTGTACCAGTGGAGGTAGCAAAATGAGGCTCATATTAATTTTCCTATTTAGCTTTATTTTTGCACTGGCTCAGCCTAAAGAACCACCCAGGGGTGAGCGGTGCGTGGTCTGCGGTATGGATGTAAATTTTGACCCAAAGCTCACCTCTCAGGTAAAGCTCAAGGATGGTTCTTACAAGTATGCGGAGTCTCCAAAGCATATTTTGCAGTTTTACCTTGAAAATAAAAACAGAGTGGCAGAGCTTTGGGTAAAGGACTATGAAAGCGGTAAGTGGATAGATGGCACAAAAGCTTTTTATGTGCCTATAAAGGAGGGTCCTATGGGTCCGGACCTTGCTCCTTTTAGAAGCAGGCTATCCGCCCAAAAGTTTGCCGGTAAGGGAAAGGTTTATCAGCTTAAAGATATCACTAAGGACTTTTTAAAGCACCTTGATATGGGGCATGTGCATTAAAAGGAGGCGATAGATATGATGTGGGATATGCATGGAATGGGATGGGGTATGGGTCTTTTATACCTGCTTGTGGTGCTTTTTCTACTTCTTGGCATAGGAGCCTTTCTTAAATACTTGCTAAAAGGTTAAACTATGCATACACACCATCATAAAGTTCCTGTTAGGCACAAAGACCACATAGAGGAGATTAAGAAAAAAGCCATCGTTTCAAGCATACTGACCTTACCTATACTTGCCTTTTCTGAAAGTTTCCAAAGACTTATAGGCTTCAAAATTCCTGAGTTTTACGGAAGTAAGGTAATTGTTCTCTTACTTTCTTCCTTTATCTTTGTCTATGGAGGGAGCTTCTTTATAAAGGGTTCTTTGGAGGAACTTAAAAAGAAAAAGCCGGGAATGTTCAGTCTTGTAGCTCTTGCAATAAGCGTTGCTTTCCTTTACAGCCTATATGCAACCTTGCAGATGAAGATGGACTTCTTCTGGGAGCTTTCTACGCTTATTGTAGTGATGCTATGGGGACATTGGATAGAGATGCGGTCAACACTCGGGGCTTCAAAGGCTCTTGAGGAGCTTATGAGGCTTATGCCTACAAAGGCAAACCTTGTGAAAGGGGATAAAATAATTGAAGTTCCTGTTTCCGAGCTTACACCCGGGGATATAGTCCTTGTAAAACCCGGTGAAAAAGTACCCGTTGATGGCGTTGTAGTGGAAGGCTCAAGTTATCTAAACGAAGCTATGCTCACAGGAGAATCAAAGCCTGTTTATAAAAGTTTAGGGGATAAGGTAATAGGCGGTTCCTTAAACATGGAAGGTTCTCTCAAGGTTAAGGTTGAAAAGACTGGAGAAGAAGCTTATGTAGGTCAAGTCATAAAGCTTGTGAAGGAAACACAAGAATCAAAAACAAGACTTCAAGATATGGCAGACAAAGTTGCCTTCTATCTCACCCTGATAGCTGTATTTGTAGGCTTTATATCCTTCTCTCTTTGGGTCTATTTAGCAAAAGACTTATCCTTTGCCGTTGAAAGAGCTGTTTCCGTTATGGTAATAGCCTGCCCGCATGCCCTTGGGCTTGCCATACCCCTTGTGGTTGCCATGTCCACTTCTTACTTAGCAAAAAATGGCATATTGATAAGAAAAAGGATTGCCCTTGAGCTACTCAGGAAGGTTGATGTGGTAGTCTTTGATAAAACCGGCACGCTGACAGAAGGTGTTTTTGGCGTCTCCGAGCTGTTTTGTGTAAATATGTCAGAGAAGGAACTTATAAGGCTAACATCTGCTGTTGAAAAGTATTCGGAGCATGTTATAGGCAAGGCTATAAGAGAGTTTGCACAAAGAGAAGGCATTTCCATACCAGAGGTAAAGGGCTTTAAGGCTGTATCTGGCAAGGGGGTCTTAGGTGAAGTCGAAGGTAAAGCTGTGGCAGTTGGAACGCTCTTGCTTATGGAGGAATTAGGGATAGTAAAAGATATGGAGGTTTTAAAAAGGGTTGATGAGTTTGAGGCACAAGGAAAATCTTCCGTATTGGTTGCATTAGATGGAAGGCTAATAGGAGCAATTGCTCTGTCCGACAAACCAAGACCTGAAGCCTACGAGGCTGTTAGAGAGCTTAAAAACATGGGTAAAAAGGTTATGATGATAACGGGTGATTCTGAAGTGGTTGCACGACACTTAGCTAAGGAGCTTGGTATAGAAGAATATATCGCAAGGGTACTTCCCCATCAAAAGGCTCAAAAGATAAAAGAGCTTCAATCAAAGGGTATGAGGGTAGCGATGGTGGGAGATGGCATAAACGATGCACCAGCCCTCGTCCAAGCCGATGTAGGTATAGCCATAGGTTCTGGCACAGATGTAGCCATAGAAAGTGCTGACATTGTGCTTGTTAAAAGTGACCTAAGGGATGTGGTAAAGGTGATAAAGACATCAAGCATTACAGTTAGCAAGATGGTTCAAAACCTATTTTGGGCTGTAGGCTACAACGTATTGGCTATACCCCTTGCCGCAGGCATAGCCTTTCCATGGGGCATAATCCTAAAGCCAGCAATAGGTGCCCTTTTCATGAGTGCAAGCACTTTAATTGTTGCAATAAATGCCATGCTCATGAAGAGGTTCTTAGAATGAAAAGGCTCACGGAAAGCATTTTAAGATACAGGTTTGTGGTTATTATTCTTTCGGCCTTCCTTCTACTGTATGGCTTTTACTCTTTAAAGAAGGTGCCCATAGATGCCCTACCAGACCTAACTGACACGCAGGTAATAATCTACTCTGAATGGATGGGGCAAGTACCTCAAGTTATAGAGGATCAACTTACCTATCCCCTGACTTCCGCCATGCTGGGTCTTCCAAGGGTCAAGGCGGTAAGGGGCTACTCAATGCCTAACTACTCTCTGGTCTATGTCATATTTGAGGATGGCACGGATATATACTGGGCTCGCTCAAGGGTCTTAGAAAAGCTCTCTTCTATAAGGAGCCAGCTTCCAGCTCAGGCAAAGATAGAGCTTGGTCCTGACGCTACCGGTCTTGGCTGGGTCTATCAGTATGTACTCTATTCAGAAAGGAGAAGCCTTGACGAGCTTTGGAGCCTTCAGAACTTCTACATAAGGTATGCCTTACTTTCCGTGCCAAACGTGGCTGAAGTGGCTTCTGTAGGAGGCTTTGAAAAAGAGTATAGAGTTATTATAAGACCTGAACATCTCATGCATTATGGTATCTCCCTTGAGGATGTTGCAAAGGCTGTAAAAGGTTCAAATCTTGAGATGGGAGGCAAGTATGTAGAGATAAACGGAAGAGAATTTCTCGTAAGAGTAAAGGGATATGTGAAAGACAAAAAAGAGATAGAGAACTCTATAGTGAAAGAAGTAAATGGTGTACCCATAAGAATAAAAGACATAGCTACTGTGGTGGAGACGCCCGCCTTGAGGATGGGAACGGCAGATTACAACGGTCTTGGAAATACTGTAGGTGGTATAGTGATTATGCGCTACGGTGCTGATGCTTATAAAACCATACAGGAAGTAAAAGAAAAGTTAGAAGAGATTAAAAATGGTCTTCCAGAGGATGTAAAGATAGTACCGGTTTACGATAGATCCGAATTGATACAGAGGGCTATAAATCATCTGTGGAGGGTTCTCGTAGAAGAATCCACAATAGTGATTTTGGTTGTAAGTCTTTTCTTGCTCAATCCCGGTCTAAGCTTGGCAGTTGTTGTTTTTCTTGCCCTTTCCCTGCTTGGTACGTTCATTCTCATGAACCACATGGGAGTCAACTCTAACATCATGTCACTGGGAGGTATCGCTATAGCTATAGGTACAATGGTGGACGCAGGCATAGTGCTTGTAGAGGCTTACTCAAGAAAGAGGGAGGAGGGGAAGGACGTAAAAACTTCTTTGGTGGAATCGGCAAGTGAAGTAGGGAAACCTATTTTCTTTGCTCTTCTTGTAGTTGCTGTCTCTTTTGTCCCTATGCTTGCCATGAAAGGGCAAGCTGGAAGACTTTTTGGACCTCTCGTTATAACGAAGACTATTTCTATGCTCGTAGCTTCCTTACTCTCACTTGTGATTTTTCCACTTCTGGTTTATTACTTAGGAAGGGGAAAAGTTCTGCCTGAAGAGAAAAATCCTCTGGTTAAAACCCTTATAAAACTGTACTCTCCTCTATTTTCATTAGCCATTAAATTCAGGTTTCTTTTTTTGCTCCTTGCCCTTGTTTCCATACCCGCAGGTTACATACTTTACAAGAATCTCGGAAGGGAATTTATGCCGGACCTTAGGGAGGGTACACTTCTTTACATGCCTACTACAGCACCAAGTATTTCGGTGCAGGAAGCCCAAAAGCTACTTACAATTCAAGATAAGATAATAAAGAGCTTTCCAGAGGTAGAAAGCGTTTTTGGAAAGGTTGGAAGAGCAAACACCCCAACGGATCCCGCACCCCTTTCTATGATAGAGACAACGATCACTTTAAAGCCAGAAAGTCAGTGGCGAAAAGGGATCACATACGAAAAGCTCATCTCGGATCTTGACAGATCCTTGCAGCTTCCTGGTGTCGTAAATAGCTGGACCATGCCAATAAAGGGAAGAATTGATATGATAAGTACAGGCATAAGGACACCTTTGGGCATAAAGGTGTTTGGAGGTGACATACAAGAACTTTCACATTTAGCACTTGAGTTTGAGGCGGCACTCAAAGGGATGGAAGATGTTATGAGTGTATACGCTGAGAGACTTACAAGTGCAACGTATATGGAGATCCTTCCTGATAGGGAAAAGCTTGCACTTTACGGTCTATCACTTGAGGATCTTTCCTCCGCAGTAGAGATGCTTCTTTCTAACAGTCCCATCTCTTTTTATATCTTAGGTAGGGAACGCTACAGCATAACCTTAGGAGTTCCCAGGGATTACAGAGAAGATCTTGAAAACCTATTACTTCCGATAAAAGACAAGCTCGTTCCTCTCAAAGCTGTAGCTGAAGTAAGAAAAACTGAAAGTCCTATGGAGATAAAGTCGGAAAACGGTCTTTTGGTAGCTTACATTTATATAACACCTAAGCTGGATGCAGACATAGGCAAGATCATTAAAGAGGGTGATAAAAGAATAAAAGAGAATATAAACTTACCTCCTGGCTATTACTACAGGTGGAGTGGAGAGTTTGAGTACTGGCAAAAAGCTACGGAAGATTTAAAAGTGATCATTCCTCTTGTACTTCTCAGCATAGTACTACTGGTTTATATGAGTCTTGGGAAACTTTTTGAAACCCTTTTGGTGCTTTTTACCTTACCCTCCTCACTTCTTGGTGGTTTTCTACTTATGTACGTATTTGGTTACAGACTGTCCCTTGCAAGTATAGCGGGATTTTTAGCTCTTTTGGGTATAGCCTCAGAAATGTGTATAGTAATGGTAGTCTATATAATGAACACTTTAGAGAGAAGACAAGAAAAGGCTTTCAAAGAAGCCATATACGAGGGTGCTGTTATGAGGATAAGACCAAAAAGCATGACTATGCTCGCTATAGTAGCCAGTCTATTGCCAGCTATATACCTTCATGGAACGGGTTCAGAAATAATATCCCGAATAGCTCTTCCTATGGTAGGTGGAGTAGTTTCAGCTTTTTTAACTGCGCTTTTTGTGATACCTGCCCTTTACAGCTTTAAGGAGATAAAAAGGTGATCTTGCCAAAGGGTTCAAGCCGGTTATATTTATGAATAAGTATTCGTTAAGGAGGTTAGCAATGTGTCTTTCTATACCTTCAAGGGTAGTTGAAGTTAGAGAAGATGGGACTGCGATCGTTGATACTATGGGCGTAAAGAGGGTTGTATCTCTGGAGCTTATGCAGGAGGACGTCAAGGAAAACGATTGGGTCTTAATACATGTTGGTTTTGCTATACAGAAACTTGACGAAGATGAAGCTCTCAAAAGCCTTGAGCTGTTTGAAGAGATACTAAATATGGAGGAGAGCTATGAAAGTTATGAAGGTTGATATAAGGAGTGAGTTTAAAGACGGAGAAAAGGTTAAAGTCCTTGAATTGAAGATAAAAAGGGATGTAGAAAAGTTCGGGAGCGAAGTTTACATAATGGAGTTCTGCGGAGGACACACCCATTCTATAATGAAGTACGGTATAGACGAGCTTTTAAAGGGGTATGTGAAGTTCGTTCACGGTCCAGGCTGTCCAGTATGCGTGATGCCCATGCAGAGAATAGATTTAGCTATAGAGCTGGCAAAACTTCCCAATACTGTACTGTGTACCTACGGTGATTTGCTGAGAGTCCCAGGTTCCAATAGGAAGAGTTTACTGAGTTTAAGGTCAGAAGGCTACAACGTACGAATGGTTTACTCTTGCCTTGATACACTCAAAATAGCTCAAGAAAACCCTGAGAAAGAAGTCATATTCTTTGCCATAGGTTTTGAAACCACGACTCCTCAGACAGCAGTACTCATTAAGAAAGCGAAAGCTTTAGGATTGAAAAACTTATCCGTAGTTTCTAATCACGTAATAACGCCCGCAGCCATACAACACATACTTAATTCTCCTGAAATGAGGCAGATAGGCAAAGTAAAAATAGATGCCTTTATAGGTCCGGGTCACGTCAGCGTAATAATAGGCACAAGACCCTATCACTATTTTGCCGAGGAATTTCAAAAGCCAGTGGTCATATCAGGTTTTGAACCAGTTGACGTTATGCAGTCGGTTTACATGATAATCAGGCAGATACTTGAAAAGAGAGCGGTTGTGGAAAACCAATACACGCGATTTGTATCTTATGAAGGTAATTTAAAAGCACAAAAACTTGTCTCCGAAGTTTTTGAACTTAGAAAGGAATTTGAGTGGAGAGGACTGGGAATAGTTCCCTACAGCGCTTTGAAAATAAATAAGTTTTACAAAGATTTTGATGCGGAAAATAAATTCAGTGTTGATCTGCCAAAACCTAAAGAGCATCCCGCCTGCATATGCGGAAAGGTTATAAGAGGTGTGGCATTACCAACGGACTGTAAACTCTTCGGAAATGTCTGTACTCCCTCAAATCCAATAGGTTCGTGTATGGTATCCTCAGAAGGTGCCTGCGCCGCTTACTTTAAGTATAAAAATATGTAGGAGAAAGTCATGAAGGTGCTATTTTTTTGTCACAGATTTAACTCGCTTTCCCAAAGACTATACTGCGAACTTACTCAATCAGGACACGAAGTCTCTATTGAACTTGATGTGCATCCAGAACTTATGATAGAAGCGGTGGATCTTTACAAACCTGACCTTGTGATAGCGCCCTTCCTTAAAAGAAAGGTGCCGGAAGAGGTTTGGAAAAATTACCTAACCCTGATAATCCATCCCGGACCTGCAGGTGATCGTGGACCTTCAGCCCTTGATTGGGCTATACTTAAAGACTTCAAGCAGTGGGGGGTTACTCTACTGGAGGCAAGTTCTGAGTATGATGCTGGCGATATTTGGGCTTGTAGAACTTTTCCCATGAGATTCGCCAGAAAGTCAAGTATCTATAGGAATGAAGTGACAGAGGGAGCAGTTGAGTGCGTATTTGAAGCTATTGAGAACCTGTCTATTGGGAAGATAAAAAAAGAACCTCAGAAGCATGGAGTTTGGAACCCACCTATGGAACAGGAGCTTAGAAAAATAGATTGGTGGAAAGATACAACCCAAGAAATACTCAAAAAGATCCATGCATCCGATAGTCAACCGGGATCTTTAGCCACATTTAAAGATGAGGAGTATTACCTGTTCAATGCATATCCAGAAAGTTACTTGAAGGGGAAAGCGGGAAGTATATTAGCTGTTAGGGATGAAGCTTTATGCGTTGGTACAACCGACGGAGCTGTATGGATCACTCACATGAGAAAAAAGGAAAAAGGATCAATAAAATTACCGGCGGTGAGGGTAATACCTCACCTTCTGGACGGTGTCAGAGAAGAACCTTTAAAACCGTGGGAAAAGGTGGATGCTGAAACCTACAGGGAGATAATTTACAAAGAGGAAAAAGGTATAGGATACATAACTTTCAATTTCTATAATGGGGCTATGTCCACAGAACAGTGTGAGAGGCTTTTGGAAACCTTAAAATACGCCAAAAAGAGACATATAAAAGCTTTAGTGCTTCTCGGACATGAGGATTTTTTCTCCAACGGTATGAACCTAAATACCATAGAGGAAGCAGAAAGCCCTCCTGACGAATCTTGGAGAAACATAAACGCTATGGATGATGTATGTGAGGAGATACTCAGAACTGAGGACAAGCTGACGGTAGCAGGCATGCAGGGAAATGCTGGTGCGGGAGGAGTTTTTCTGGCTCTTACATGTGACTTGGTATTTGCAAGGGAAGGCGTAGTCTTAAATCCTCATTACAAGAATATAGGGAATCTTTACGGTTCAGAGTTTTGGACATACACCTTACCCAAAAGGGTAGGTTGGGAGAAGGGTAAGGAAATAATGGAAAACAGAATGCCTATAAGCTCAGGCATGGCTTTTAAAATAGGATTGATAGACGGGGTTTTTGGAAAGACTCCCGCTGAGTTCAGGGAAAGGCTAAAAGCGTGGTTGAATGAGTTTGTATCCTCACCGGATTACGAAGAGTTTATAAAGAAGAAAAGGACGGATAGGATCAAAGAGGAGCTTAAAAAACCTTTATCCGCATACAGAGAAGAAGAACTTGAAAAAATGAGATTAAACTTTTACGGTTTTGATACGAGCTACCACATTGCACGCTATTACTTTGTAAAGAGAATACTACCTTTCAGAACACCTCCATACCTTGCTATACACAGAAGGTTGAACTTCAAAGCTTAAGGGCGTTCCATATGTTCTCAGCCACCTCATCTGTATACTCCATAAGTGGTTTGTCCAATACACCTTCATGGTAAAGAAAAACCATACCTCCTAAGGGACCCATAATTGTGGTAAATGCCGGGAAAAAGTTCTGATTTCTGAGTTCTCCCCTTTCCACTCCATCGGAAAGGAGAACCATAACTTCGGTTATCACCTCACCAACACATGCAAAACCTTCACAACCCTCCTTAAATATCTCTCTGTTTACCAAAAAAACCCTCAGGAAGTAATTAATTAGCTCAGGTTCACTCAGAGCAGTTTCGAAAAAGGCTTTTGTAAACTCATAGATCTTCTCTTTAACTGATACCTTCATCTCATTAACTTTTTTGAGCTTTTCCCCCACCCATCTTGATACAGTAAGCATTATCTCCTTTGCAAGCTCTTCCTTTGACTCAAAGTAGTTGTAAAGATTTCCTACACTCATGCCTAATGCTTGTGCTATGTCCGGAATTGTAGTGTTGTAATATCCTTTTTCGGAAAAGAGCTTGCACGCAACCCTTATAATCTCAAGCTTTCTCTTCTCTTTGAGAGCCACCCTTTGCATGATCATATAATATAGATCAGGAGGTAAAAGGATGGGTAGAGAGTTGAAATTTACCAAAGATGGAATTGAAGTAAGCGGTTACCTGTCCGAGCCGGAGTTTGTAAAAGGTCCGCTTGTTATAGTGATTCACGAATGGTGGGGATTAGTACCTCACATAAAGGACGTGTGTGATAGATATGCGAGCGAGGGCTTTTTTGCCTTTGGAATAGATCTTTACAAAGGGAGAACAGCAAACAATCCTGAGGATGCTGGAAAGCTTATGCAGGAGCTTTTCAGTAAGAGACTCTCTGAGGCTGAAGCTATGCTGAAGGCATCTTTAGACTACTTTAAGGAAAATGACATAGGCTTCGTTGGCAGGGTTCAGGATTTCAGAATAGGTATGACTGGTTTTTGCTGTGGTGGTACATGCACGTGGTACTTTGGAGCTAAATTTCCGGATGAATTCCACGCTTTAGTTCCTTACTACGGACTTTACTCCATAGTCCCCATAGACTTCTCCCAGATTAAAGCTCCGGTCCTCGCGGTGCATGCAGGTAAAGATGCCTTCATACCTATCAGTGAAGTTACCAAAGCCATAGAAGAGTGTAACAATCATGGAGTTAAAGCACAGTTTTTGATATACTGCGGTGTGGATCACGCCTTTTTCAATGATACCAGGCCGGAAGTTTATCACGAAGAGTACGCTGTTGATGTGTGGAATAAAACTGTGGAGTTTATGAAGAGACACCTAACATGAAGATCAGAGACTACTTTTTGCTGGCTTTATTTTCTCTGACAGGCGCTTTCGCCTTTGCGGTCATAGCCATCAGTAAAGGAGAAAAGATAGGAGCACTTTGGATACTTGTAGCTGCGCTTAGTATATACTTCATAGGATACAGGTTTTACAGCTACTTCATAGCTTATAAGGTTTTTCAGGTAAGCGATCACAACCCTACGCCAGCCCACAGATATTACAACAAAGTGGATTATGTTCCGACAAATAAGTGGGTGCTTTTTGGTCATCACTTTGCATCTATATCGGGTGCTGGACCGCTTGTAGGTCCTGTCCTTGCAGCACAGATGGGGTACCTTCCCGGAACACTGTGGATACTCATTGGTGCTGTATTAGCGGGATGCGTTCAAGACATGGTCATACTCATTATCTCTATGAGAAAAGGTGGAAGAAGTTTAGGTCAGATCGTAAAAGAAGAGCTTGGGAATCTGGGTGGCGTAGTAGCTTTGATGGTTATATACACCATACTAACTATACTTTTGGCGGTTTTAGCTCTTGTTGTGGTAAAAGCTCTTGCTCAAAGTCCCTGGGGGACTTTCTCCGTATTCATGACCATACCCATAGCTATGTTCATGGGTATTTACATGTGGCAAATAAGACCAGGTGCTGTGCTTCAGGCTTCCCTTTTTGGTGTTATGACACTCCTTTTATCCCTTTATGTTGGGAGGCTCATAGCGATAAATCCGTCAACAGCGAAGTTTTTTACTTTATCTGAGCCTCAACTCGCAATAGCTCTTATAATTTATGGGTTTTCCGCATCCGTGCTTCCTGTCTGGCTTTTACTTGCACCGAGGGATTACTTAAGCACTTTTTTAAAGCTTGGTACAGTGATACTTATAGCCTTAGGTGTGTTTTTGGTAAATCCTGAGATAAAAATGCCTGCTATTACGCAGTTTGCGCTCACAGGCTCAGGACCAGTGCTTAAAGGGGATCTTTTTCCCTTTCTTTTCATAACCATAGCATGTGGAGCTGTATCAGGTTTTCACTCTCTTATATCCTCGGGTACATCTCCCAAGCTTATAGATAAAGAGAGTCACGTCAGACTCGTAGGTTACGGTGGTATGATAGGGGAGTCCCTTGTCGCCATTATGGCTATGATAGCCGCTGTCTCTATGGAACCCGGCATATATTTTGCCATAAACAGTCCCGTAAGTGAAATAGGGAAGACTGTTTTTGAAGCTTCTCAGAAGATATCGTCGTGGGGATTTTATATAACACCTGAGGAGCTAAAACACTTAGCCAAGATGGTAGAAGAAAAAACAATACTCTCAAGGACAGGAGGTGCGCCCGCATTTGCCATAGGTATGGCTCTTATCTTTGCCAAAATAACGGGTGAGTCCCTTCTCGCCTTCTGGTATCACTTTGCTATACTATTTGAAGCTGTTTTCATACTTACCACCATAGATGCGGGTACAAGGGTAGGTAGATACATACTTCAGGACCTTGTGGGTATCTTTGTTCCAGCTTTTAAAAACTACGGTGATCTTAAAATAAATATACTTACCAGCTTGCTTACTGTTATAAGTTGGGGATACTTCCTGTATGCCGGGGTTGTAGATCCTTACGGAGGTATAAAAACTCTTTGGCCACTCTTTGGTATAGCTAACCAATTGCTTGCCACCTTAGCACTCACAGTGGCAACAGTTTATTTGGTGAACGCTGGCAAAGCGAAGTATGCATGGATTACTGGCTTTCCCGCCGTGCTTATGTCAATAAACACGCTGACCGCGGGTATATTAAAGGTGTTTCATCCTGATAAAGACATAGGTTTTTTGGCGCACGCTCACTGGCTTCTGGAAAAGACATCTCAAGGTGTTCTACCACCAACCATACCTTCTCTTCAGGTAGCTTACAGAGTCATATGGGGCGATTACGTAAACGCTTTTCTTGCCACTTTATACGTTGCCCTTGTGTCGCTGATAATCCTAAATTCCATATACGTTATGTTCAGGAAAGTAAAACCTAAAGAGGTCCACGCTTGAGCCTTACATTAGCTATCCCAAAGGGTAGGCTTTTTGAAGAGAGCATTAAGCTCTTAAAAGAGAAAGGGATCCTTCATGCAGATCTTGAAGAGGGAAGAAAACTACTCATTAAAGCTAACGGCTTTAACTTTCTTCTCGTAAAACCCGCTGACGTAACTGTATACGTTGAAAACGGCGTAGCAGATTTGGGTATAGTAGGTTACGATGTTATATTGGAAAGGGAGCCAAATCTTTACACACTCTTAGACCTCGGTATAGGCTTTTGCAGAATAGTAGTAGCGGGTAGGCAAGAAAGTAAGGAAAAGTACTTTAAGGAAACTTATGTAAAAGTGGCAACTAAGTATCCACGGATAGCACGCAGGTTCTTCTCCCAAAAGGGTATAAGAAGTAAGATAATCTATTTAAGCGGTTCTGTGGAACTCGCGCCAACCATAGGACTTTCCGATTACATACTTGATATAGTGCAAACCGGTAGAACTCTAAAGGAGAACAAGCTTATCGTCATAGAGGAAGTCACCACATCAACAGCAAGACTTGTCTGTAACAAAGCGAGCTATAGAAACAAGAGGGAGGAGATTATGGACTTTTTCAACAAATTAATGTAGGTTTGCTGACTGGTGGCAGATCTATTTCCTCACCTGCAAGTCTCAAAGGTTTGGCGATCAATTCTCCTATGAATCTAAGCTTATCTTCAAGACTTTGAAGCTTCACACCGTAAAGCTTCGCAAGTTCCTCAAGCTCGGGTGACTCACCCTTAATTCTGGAAATTTCTCTCGCTATAACGTAAAGTTTGTTATCCACCTCAGGATAAATATCCTTTATGTATGTTACCACGTTATATGAATAAACGACTATTCTCGGATACTTTGTCATTTCCTTTATCATGTTTTCAAGATGTAGGTGGTCAAAGATGGAAGGATTTTCATCTTTAGGAAGAAGCCCTGCCAAAAGCTTGTCACCATCAAATTGAGCATGGTATATGGCGTAGCTTTCTGGAACTGTTTCCCACCCGTATTCAAATGCATTGCTCAGAAAAGCTCCCATAGCTTCTTCCTTGCTTTGGAATATGCCTATGAGTTTCTCAAAGTCCTCTTCGGGTATCTCCACGAGAGCTAAGTAACACTCCCCGTAAGGGAATACCTTCACTGTATAAGTAAGCTCTTCCCAATTTTGGAAAACTTCCAGCCTTTTGTGACTTTCTTCCGGCTTTTGCAAAACTGTCTGTATCTTCATGCTTTAACCTCCGCTAAGACCGTATTTATATAAAAGACGAATAAACTCAACTTTACACTTCTTTTTAAATTATCGGATACGAGAAGGATTCTGTCAATTAGGGACTCGTAAACTTGGTAATTCTCTTTATCTTCAAGGAGTCTTCTGTGCAATAGAACCTCAAGTATGTAAATAAAAAGCTTCTGATCTTCGTGATCCAACTCTTCTAATTTTTGGGAAACTTTGTAAACTTCAAGGGTTGAGCCAGCAAGTACACTCTCTGCCATATTTAGGAGATGTCTCTTCTCAGATAGCTTCTTAGCTTTGGTAATACTTCCCCCACATAGGGAAAGCAATACCTTATCTTGCACACCAGTTATCTTTTGAATTTCCTCTTGAGGAAGCTCTCCGAACTCCACCGGATAACTGCGCGATCTTATAGTGGGTAATATCTTATCAATTATATTTGTCACTAAGATAAAGTGCGTATCCTCGGGAGGTTCTTCAAGAGTTTTTAATAAAGCATTCTGAGAATAGGGATTCATACTCTCAGCGGGTGCTATTAGCACCACCTTTTTTGAGGATAAGGCAGGCTTTAAGTTTACAAAGTCCCTTGCACCTCTTACCTGATCTATTTTGATCTCATCCTTTTCAGGTTGAAGGTAAATAAAGTCAGGGTGATCTCCCTGAAGATAAAGGAAGACTTTTTTGCCAGTTTCTTTCTCCGAATACACTTTCAGATCTTCAACTGGCTTTCTATTAAACTCGTTCATGTGAAGACACGACGGACAACTGTCGCACGCAGGAAGGGTGCCTCTCATACACAAGAGGGCTTTAGCGAACGCAAAAGCTGTAGTCCTTTTACCTATACCTTCCTTGCCGTAAAAGAGGAGTGATGAAGGCACTCTTCCGAGTCTGTACATGTTCTCAAGAAGTTTATTGGCTCTGTGTTGCATAATCATCTCCCGAAATCAAGAAATATTCTTGATGGAGTTACTCCAACCTGTTTTTGATATTTACCACGATATGGATTTTCCGCTCTTCTGTCAAGCTTTGCCAAGACTATCTGACATATTCTCATACCAGCGTACAACCTTATAGGACAGGAATTTGCATTATACAGTTCAAGGGTTATCTGACCTTCAAAGCCTGCATCCACCCAACCTGCATTTTCAATAAACAGTCCCAATCTTCCCAGAGATGAGCGCCCCTCTACAAACGCTGTTATGTTATCAGGTAATTTTATATACTCGTTTGTAGTGGCAAGAACAAAGGCTTTGGGCTCTATGAGAAAACCTTCCTGAGAGATTGTTACCTTCTCGGTTGGTATGTTTTCGCTTCTGACATCTATCCAATCAGCTTTGTAAAGGAGTATCTCCTTTCCAAGAGTGAGATCTACAGAAGATGCCTGTATATGAGATTCTTCATAAGGCTCTATGACAAGTTCACCTCGTAACAGAAGCTCCTTTATAGTACCATCGCTAAGTATCATGTTTCTATACATGGGGGTGGAGGGAATCGAACCCTCACGGGGGGTTGCCCCAGGGGATTTTAAGTCCCCTGCGTCTGCCAGTTCCGCCACACCCCCTTACGGACTTAAAATTATAACTCATTACCTAAAGCGATATAAGGTTATCTTATATTGACTTAAAAAAAAACTATAGTATTGAAAAAGGAAAGGACTTACTATATTATATGCTTATTGCTATATATTTAAACATGTAGGAGGTGTTTATTATGGCTACAATTACACCTGACAAAGTCCTTGATGCCTCGGGTCTTAACTGTCCTTTGCCGGTTTTGAAGACTAAAAAAGCTCTTGAGGAACTTCAATCGGGTCAGATACTTGAGGTCATAACCACAGATCCGGGTGCTAAAGCTGACATACCTGCCTTTTGTAGTAGAACTGGTCACGAACTTCTTGAGACTGTAGAAGAGGGAGGTAAGATCATCTTCTACCTTAAGAAAAAATAAGGAGGGAAAGCTATGGCTACCGAAAGACTTGCCATAATAGCTACAAAGGGAACACTTGACATGGCATATCCACCTCTAATCCTTGCCTCCACCGCAGCCTCTTTGGGTATAGAAACCGCAATATTTTTCACTTTTTATGGGCTAAACATTATTCATAAGAAAAAAATGAATGAGCTAAAAATCGCACCCATAGGGAATCCAGCCATGCCTATGGCTTTCCCCCCTTCTATGCAAAATCCTGTTACAAATGCCATTTCATCTATATTCCCAGGACCTCCCCAAATTATGGGTATTATACCCGGTATGACGGATCTTATGAGCTTTATGATGAAAAAGACTATAAAGGAACACGGTGTTGCGAGCATACCCGAACTCATAGAAGTGTGTAAGGAAGCTGAAGTAAAGCTCATACCTTGTCAGATGACTATGGAACTCTTTGGTTATAAATACGAAGATCTTATAGATGGTCTTGAACCACCTGCAGGAGCTGCGACTTTTATGAATTACGTCCTTGAAGCGGACAAACCTATGATAATCTTCGTATAAGGAGGATAAATATGGCTGCTCAAGGTTACGAAAAGCTGATATTTTACATCCTTACTGTTCCTTTCTTTGAGAGGGCCGAACCGGCTACCGGTGAACTTATAAATCCGCAAGCTGGTGCTCCCTTTTTCCTCGCTACCGCTGCCACCACCATGGATTACGAAGTAGAAATGGTCATAACTTCCGAGGCTGGCTTTCTTCTTATGAGAGATAACGCAAAAAAGGTTAAGGTTAGACCTGGTGTTGAACAAACCGTTTATGACTTTATAAAGATGGCAAAGGAGGCGGGTGTAAAGATATACCTCTGTGTACCCTCCCTTGATCTTACGGAAATATACAAAAAAGAGGACGTAAATCCTGAACTTTGTGACGGAATAATAGGCGGTGCTGCTTTTCTTGATAAGCTTATGAGCGGTGAATATGCTGTTATCACCCTTTGATCTCCCCCTCTTTTGTAAGGGTATTATAAGTATATACTTATATATCCATAAGCAAAAATTAATTGACTTGAAGTGTGGTCTCTTTATCTTTTTATGTAGAACTGCTTAAGGAGGTAAAAGCTATGGATGGACATATATACGGATACAACCTCCCCATATCAGAGAAGACAAAAAGCGTACCGTGGGAGGAAAAGGTCAGAGTTATTGAGGAAGTAAAATCAGACTTTCGCTTTAAAGAGTATATTTTTGGCTGTCTCAACTGCGGTGTGTGCACCGCATCTTGTCCCTCCAACAGGTTCTTTGATTACTCTCCGCGTGAGATAGTTCAGAGGTTTCTTGAGGAGGATGTGGAAGTCCTCTACGATATGATGCACGAATACATATGGGCTTGTTCTCAGTGCTTTACCTGTTGGATCCGCTGTCCTTTTGTGAACAACCCAGGTGGTCTTGTTGCCATAATGAGAGAAGTAGCGGTAAGAAACGCTTTTGAGGCAACGAAAGACCTTCTCAAGCCTTACGGAAGGGTTCTTCTCAAAGTTATGACAACAGGAAACCAGCTATCGGCTGATATGCTTCAGCCTGACTTCTTCCCAGACTGGGGTCCCAAGATGGCGGATAATATGGAAAACCTCAGAGCAAAGAGGATGGCTATACCTTTTGATGTGGGTAAATCTGTTAAAACAGCTTGGGAAGTATCTCTGGAAACCGCTATAGAGATGTATACCATATGGAGAGAAACGGGGATCTTTGAGATGCTTGAAAAGTTAGACCCGAACCTTTACAACGTCATAATGGATATAGTAGAAGAAAACGAAGAGAGATACGCTGAGATGTATGAAGAAGAGTAAGCTTATGAACGGGTTTGATACCCAAAAAACTTTAAGGAGGTGTTAATCATGGCACACGGACATCATAAAGAGGGAAGCATCCTTATGTACCCCGAGAAGCCACCCTTTCCCCTCAAAGAGTATCACGCTCACTATGACCACATCTTTGAGATGATGGAAGAGTTAGAGGCTAAAGGAGAAATACTCATACACAGGATAACGGAAGAAAACCAGCCGGTGCATGTGTACACAAGAACTGGTAGAATAAAGGTCATTCCCACCAACAAGCTCTGGCATCACAAATCTTGCGGTCAATGCGGTAATATACCCGGATACCCTGCGTCTGTCTTTTGGCTAATGAACAAGTTCGGTCTTGATTATCTGAATGAGCCTCATCAGACCTCCTGTACCGCATGGAATTATCACGGATCTGGTACTTCCAATCCCGTAGCTTTGGCAGCTGTTTGGCTCAGAAATATGCATCAAGCTTGGAAGACAGGATACTATCCACTAATACACTGTGGTACATCTTTCGGCTCTTATAAGGAAACCAGGGAACAGCTCATAATGAATAAGGAACTCAGGGATGCTGTAAAGCCCATCCTCAAAAAGCTGGGAAGGCTCACAGAAGACGGAAGGATAGTAATACCTCAGGAAGTTGTCCACTATTCCGAATGGGTACACGCCATGAGATATAAGATCAAAGAACTTTACGAGAAAGAAGGGAAAGCTAAGGGCATAGATGTATCCAACGTAAGAGTCGCCATACACAACGCTTGCCATACATACAAGATGATAGCTGATGACTATCCTTATGACCCAGAAGTGTTTAACGGTCAAAGACCTGCTGCATCTACTGCTGTAATAAAGGCTCTCGGCGCTCAAGTGGTGGATTACTCCACATGGTTTGATTGCTGCGGATTTGGTTTCAGACATATACTAACGGAAAGAGAATTTACAAGATCCTTTGCGATACAAAGGAAGCTGAAGGTTATATATGAAGAGGTAAAAGCCGACGTAATAATCACTCACGACACTGGTTGCACTACAACCTTTGAGAAAAACCAATGGATAGGAAAAGCACATGGCATGTATTATCCGGTTGCAGTTATGTCTGATGTAATGTTCTCAGCTCTTGCATGCGGCGCGCATCCCTTCAAAGTTGTTCAACTTTACTGGAACTGCTCAGCTTATGAGCCTCTCCTTGAGAAGATGGGTATAACCAACTGGAGAGAACTCAAAAAAGAGTGGGAAGAGGATGTCAAGTACATAGCTGAACTTGAAAAGGCTGGAAAGTACGATGAGCTTATGGAGTTCTTCAAGACCTATGACTTGTATGAGCCTTACAGCAGAACATCTACCGGTAAACCGAAAGCTTCAGCAACTGCGGCTATGCCACTGTTTAAGTCTTAAATAAATTGAGGAGGTCTTTCATGGCTAAGAGCGTGTTAGTGGTCGGTGGTGGACCGGCGGGTCTTGGTGCAGCGAGGGTACTCGGTAGGCTTGGCGTGCCTACCATCCTCGTTGAAAAGGAGGAAAAGTTAGGCGGTAGACCCATACTGGAGGACTACCACACACTCATCCCCAGAAGGCTAAAACCCAGTCAGGTATTGGGTCCGTACATCAGGGAGGTAGAAGAGAACCCTAATGTACAGATCAAGTTCAAAACAGAACTTGAAGCTTGCGAAGGGGAACCGGGAAACTTTAAAGTGAGACTTTCTAATGGCGAGACTCATGAAGTGGCGGCTATAGTAGTTGCTACTGGGTTTCAGCACTTTGACGCAAGAAGAAAAGGAGAGCTTGGTTATGGACTTTATCCTGATGTGATAACAAACCTTGAACTTGAGCAGATGTTTGCCAGAGAGGGAAAACTTTACAGACCTTCCAACGGACAGCTTCCTAAGAGGGTAGCCTTTGTCTTCTGTGTAGGATCAAGGGACAGACAACTTGGTGTTACCAACGTACACTGCTGTAGATACGGATGTGCCCTTTCTGGTCTTCAAGGCTCTGAAATAAGGGAGCATTATCCAGATGTGGACGTTTTTTGTTACTACATGGATGTGAGGACATACGGCACATGGGAATACCCATTTTACTGGGCACCTCAGGAGAAATACGGTGTCAGATATGTGAGAGGTAGGATAGCGGAGATCACATACAGTCCCGCTGACGGAAGATTAAGGGTAAAGCACGAAGATACAATAGTTCAAAGACCAGCAGAAGTACCAATGGATCTGGTTGTTCTCGTTCTTGGAATGGAGCCTTCAGAAGGCACCAAGAAAGTAGCAAAAATATTAGGACTTTCGCAAGACCCAGACAGTCAGTTTCTCATACCTTCGGAGGAATCTGGCTCTAACATAATATCCAACAAACCGGGTGTCTTTATAGCAGGTGCCTGTAAAGGTCCCATAGACATAGAATCTTCACTGTCTGAAGGTGAAGCGGCGGCAGCTGAAGCTGCAGCTTTTCTTGGAGCTAAGGTTAGTGTATGATGGAGAAAAGATTCAAAGGCACAACTCTTGACGATTTTTTAGTTAGGGATTACCTCATAAAGTTACTGGGTGAAGGCGAGGAGTTCGTACAAGAGCTTTATAAAGATCTTCTCGCCAAATCCCTCCTCTTTCAGCAACTTTTGAGCAAAGAGAGGCTTCCTTCCCTCACGGAAGAGGAACTAAACGCTATACTTGAGAGGATCTTTGCGAGCAGAAGGAAGAGGAAAAAGATCATAGAAGAAACGGGTGTTGACAGATTAAAAAAGGCTATAAGTGACTTACTCTATGGAAAGGCAGGCTCTTGGGAGGAGAGAGTGGAAAGGTTTGTTAGGGAAATAAGAGGCGTGGACAAAAGTTCTGCCAGGGATATAGCCAGCGAAATACTCCACTTTACTTTTCCGGAAGAATATGTCCTATGGACTGGATGGATATGGGATCCAGAAAGCGAAAGTGGTGCTGTTGTTTTCCTCAAAGAAGAACCTCCAAAAAAGAGCATGTATGGAGAAACTTACGAAGAGTTTGAAAGCATATACAAACAGATACAGGAAAAGTTAACGGATTTTGGTATAAAGGTGAAGGGATACCTTTTTGTTGACATATTCCTCGCCATGATATATGCCACTTATGTAGACTACATGACCCTTTCCACTATGCACAGCGCAAAAGGATTTTTCCCGCCCGCAGGCATAATGGCGAGGAGGCTTTTAGGCATTATAAGAAAAGAGGACCTTTTGGAGGTGTAAGGTATGGCTATACATGAAAGAAGTCTTGTAGAACCGGAGAGAATTTTAAGGAAGGAAAGGCTTGTAGTTGAAGGTATAGATGTATCTGGGGATTGGAATCTTATAATACTCCCAAGGGTTATAAACGATTATGACCTTGACTTTGCCAATGAGATAATAAACTCTCCGGATGGTAAAACGATCAACCAATGTTATCAATGTTCCTACTGCACAGCATCATGTCCCGTACACAATTACTGGGATGAGAGGTATAACCCCAGACACTTCATATACCTTGCAAGATTAGGTATGATAGACGAACTACAAAAGCGTGCGGACGTTATGTGGCGATGCGTGTCATGTCATAAGTGTACACATAGATGTCCCAAAGGCGTACTTGTGGAAGAAGTCTTAAAAGTTATCCTGAGAACTATGGCAAAGAAGGGTCTCATTGAGGAGTATCCATCCAAGAAGTTTGACAAGTTCTTTACTGAACAGGTACTTGAGTATGGAAGGATAGAGGATGGAGAGCTTCTCTTTGGGTGGATAGAAAAGCAAGGTTACAAGGTGGTGAAAGATCCCATACTCAAAAAACCTATACCCTTCGTAGGAGAAACACCAGAATGGCTCAAACAGCTTACATTAAAACCAATAAAGTCCATGAATATAGGTTTTCTCATGCTTAACGCAAAACATATGCTGTTCCATCCAAGAACTAAAAACTGGAACAGGTTCAAGCAGGTTCTCAGGAAAGTTATGGAAGAAGAAGGAGCATTAGCGCATTAAGGAGGTTAAAAAATGGGTGTGATAGGTAAAAGAGTAGCCTATTATCCCGGATGCTCTTTGGAAGGTGCATCACGGGCTTATGATGTTTCAACGAGGATCGTTGCCAGGGAACTTGGTCTTGAGCTTGACTATCTTGAGGATTACAACTGCTGTGGTGCTATGGAATCCAAGAACGTGACTTTTATGGGAACTATGCTCTTGAATGCGAGGAATATGTCCTTGGCAAGAAAACAGGGACATGAAGTTATAATAGCGCCGTGTAACGGTTGTTCTTTCTCACTTCAAAGAGCTGAATACTTTTTGGAAACAGATAGAAGCGTTTATGAAAAGGTGAATGCGCTTTTGAGAGAGGGTGGAGTTGATCCCCTTGACAGGATACCCCACACCTACCACTTACTTGAATGGCTCTATCACGAAGCGGGACCTCAAAAAGTAAAGGAGAAGACGAAAAGACCTTTGAGGGGATTAAAAGTGGCTAATTATTATGGCTGTCTTTACACAAGACCCCACTTTTATGCGAGGACTTATGCTCACGCAGGAGGACAAGAAGAAGAGGTAAGACCCAGAAAGAGAGACACAGCGGATGATGACGAACATCCTTACTATATGAATGCTTTACTTGAAGCTGCCGGAGCTACAAATGTAGAATTTGAACCTATGCACACTCAATGCTGTGGAGGACCTCACTCACTTTCGGACGAAATGGTTTCTGAGAAGTTCGTGATGATGATACTTCAGACCGCAAAAAGGAACGGTGCTGACATAATAGCTACAGAGTGTCCTCTGTGCCACGCTTCCGTTGAAATGTATAGACATAGACTCATGATGAAGGGAGTACCCGACGTGGACGTGCCTGCTGCGTACTTTACTCAGCTTCTTGGGTTAGCTTTCGGATACAGTGCCAACGATGTAAAACTGAAAGATAATCTCTCTGATCCTCTTCCCGTACTCAAGAGATTAGGTCTCGCTTAGGAGGTGGAATGGCATTAGGAGGGCTTCCTGAAAAGGAAAGTAACGAATGGGAGTACAACGGATGCGTTGTACCCCTTGATTTATATTACGATATAGAAACACAAACGTGGTTTAAGATAAATGAAGATGGGACAGTTACCATGGGACTGACGGATGTGGGGCAGGTAAGGGCAGGCAGATTGTTGCATGCCAGGATAAAAGAGCCTGGAAAGCTTATAAAGAAGGGGAAGCCAGTCGCTTCCCTTGAAAGTGGCAAATGGGCTGGACCTATCAATGCGGTAATAGAAGGTGAAGTAATAGAAAGAAACGAGAAGGTACTTGAACAACCTGATATAATAAACTATGACCCCTATGGAGAGGGTTGGGTGGCAAGGTTAAAACCCACCAATCTGGAGAGAGACATTAAAGATTTAGTCAGCGGTCAGAAAGCTATTGAAGAAATGAGGAAGTATATAGACGAATGGGACATAGTTTGTATGAGGTGCACGTGATGGGTGCAAAGGACAAGCATGTAATACTTTTAGTGTCTCAGTGGTGTGCGACTTGTCCTGATGCTGATATGCTCTGGAGAAAGCTCCAGAGTGAGTATGGATTTAAGTATGATGTACTTGATGTTGCTCAGCCGGAAGGTAAGATGTGGGCAAAAAAGCTCATAGTGAGGTCGGTACCTTCCACCATAATAGATGGCAAGCTTACCTTCGTAGGGGTACCTGATGAGGCGGAAGCCAGGAAGGTGTTAGAATCATGAAGGTGATCATTTTGATGACGAGCGGACCTAAAACCCCGTGGAGATGTGCCGCACCCTTTTACATAGCGGCACTTATGGCTTCTAATGAGGCAGATGTTGAGATATTTTTCAATATGGACGGTACTAACTTGCTAAGGAAAGGTGTGGCACAAAGAATAGTACCAGCTGAACCAAACTGCCTATCACCTAACGGTAAAAAGCCAAAAACCGTTTATGATTTTATGAAGGATGCAAAACAGGCTGGGGTCAAGTTCTATTCATGCAAGCAAGCTGTAGACTCGCTGGGACTCACAGAGGAGGACCTCATTAAGGAGCTTGACGGTGTGGTTCCAGCAAGTGAATTTGCTCTCAGAGCTATGGAAGCCGATAAAGTGCTAACCTTTTAAAATTTTATATACGGGAGGTAAGTGATATGGCTTTAGTTAATGGGTGTAACATACCCGAGGAGCTGCTTTATGACGTTGATCCGGAGGCGAATGCCTTCACATGGGCGAAGGATAACGGTGATGGAACCTTCACCATAGGGCTGACTTCTGTGGCAACAGCCATGGCAGGCAGGTTGGTTGCCTACACTCCCAAAAAGGTAGGCAAAAGCGTGGAAAGACGCAAAAGCGTGGCTACAATTGAGAGCGGTAAATGGGTAGGACCTGTCCCCTCTCCGCTGAGCGGTGAAATAATAGAGATAAATGAAACGCTGAAAGGAAATCCCGCTTTAGTCAATGATGATCCTTACGGTGCAGGATGGATAGCTAAGATTAAACCTTCAAATCCTGAGGAAGTAAACCAGTTACTCAAAGGGCAGTCAGCTGTTGATGCGCTTACTAAAGTCATAAACGAGAAGGGTATAAAGTGCGGTTGATAGACGGTGCTTCTTGGGAGGGTGTTATACTGGATGGCACCCTCCTTGAGGAGCTTTACGAAGGCTTTGAGATAAGAAAGAGGAATTTTGGAAATACCATTTACTTCCATAGCCCGGGTTTTAAGCATTATGAAGTTGATGACTTTAAAGTAGATTCGGCTCCTAAGTTTGTTGATGTATCTATAACGGGAAGGCAGTGTGAACTTATGTGCGATCACTGTGCATCCAAGATCCTGTGGCATATGATACCTGCAACTACTCCCGAGGAACTTGTGAAGGTGGGACAAGAGCTAAAAAAGAAGGGTATAGATGGTATTCTTATCTCGGGCGGATCAAACAAAGATGGAGTAGTAGAACTATTGCCTTATTTGAAGGCAATGAAGTATCTCAAAGAAGAACTTGGTATGCTTGTTACATGTCATGTGGGTTTAGTAGACCAAAGGCTCGCTTTAGGTTTAAAGGAAGCGGGGGTTGACGCTGTACTTCTTGATATTATAGGTGATGACAGGACGGTAGCAGAAGTCTATAAGATGCCACACAAAGGTGTAAAAGATTACGAAATGTCTCTTAAACATCTTAAAGAGCACAACCATAACGTGGTTCCACACGTCATCATAGGTTTACATTACGGAAAGATACTGGGCGAATACAGAGCCATAGACATAATATCGGGTTTTGAACCTTCAGCCCTTGTGCTTGTCGTAATAATGCCTTATTACGGAAAGGCTAAGTTTCAGTTGCTCCCCCCTCCCAAAGCTGAAGAAAGCGCAAAGGTGATTCTTTATGCAAGAAAGAAGCTACCCACAACTCATGTGGTAATAGGATGTGCACGTCCAGCTGGTGAAGACAGGGTGAAGCTGGATATATATGCGCTTTATGCGGGGGTTAACGGTATAACCTTCCCTGCGGAAGGGGTTTTTTCCTACGCAAGGAGTATGGGACTTAAACCTGTAATTTCTCAAAATTGCTGCTCTACAGTATTCATGTTTCAATGAAGTTAAAGAAGGTTCTTTTGGCTACTACGAACGCCGGCAAAGTGAAAGAGATGAAAAGGCTTTTGGGTTTCTACGGTATTGATGCGGAAGTACCTGATGAGGATCTGCGAATTGAGGAGGGAAGTTCCAGCTTTTTAGAGAATGCTTATTTGAAGGCACAAGCTTATTGGGAAAGATACCGCAAACCTACACTTGCTGATGATTCGGGACTTGTGGTACCAGCTCTTGGTGGATATCCTGGAATTTTCTCAAGCAGATTTTATTCTCACGAGTATGGGGGAAAGGAAGAGGTAATCGCTACGAAAGATGATGCGAATATAAGAAAAGTTTTGAGACTCATGAAGGAGGTAAAAGATAGAAGAGCAACTTTTGTAGCCTTTTTGGTACTTAACTTAGGCTATAGCGGATATTGGTCAAAGGGTGAATGCAATGGAGTTATTCTGACAGAACCCAAAGGATCGGGAGGATTTGGTTACGATCCCATTTTTCAACCAGAAGGTTCAGAAAAAAGCATGGCTGAGCTAACTCCTGAAGAGAAGGATTTATTATCCCACAGAGGAAAGGCTGTCAGAAATCTTATGAGTATAATAAAAAATGGAGGTCTAACATGAATAAGATTTTGCTTGAAAACTTGACAGAACAAAAAGAAAGTCCTGAGTATTTGCAAATAAGTATGGCAGCGGCCATGACTCTGGGAATAGTACCTGGGCAATTTTATAGAAATACACGCCTTAGCTGTATAAATACGCTTCTTACTTACCCATCTGGATGTCATGCTACGTGTGCTTACTGTGGTCTTCAAAAGGCAAGGGACATGGAATACTCAAAAAAGAACTTCATAAGGGTTGAGTGGCCTACAGTAAAGTTGGATGAAATCATAGGAAGGGCGAAGAAGGTAGGGCATGTGGAAAGGCTCTGTATAGCTCAGATAACCCACCCAAGAGCAATAAGAGACACAAAGTATGTGTTAAAAAGGGTTCTTTCTGATCTTGGAGACCAGATATTTGTCTCTTTGCTTATAAATGCCACCGGCACTACCTATGAAGACATGGAGGACTACAAAAAGCTGGGTGCAGACACGGTTACCATTGCTATAGACTGTGCTACACCGGAGGTTTTTGAAAAACTGCGTGGAAGACCCATGAACAGCCCTCATAGGTGGGAAACTTTTTGGAAGGTGCTTGAGTGGGCTTGTAAGGTAATGGGTGATGGATATGCGGGTTGTCATTTGGTGGTAGGTCTTGGAGAGACGGAGCAAGAAATGATAGAAACTATACAGAAGGTTAGAGACCTTGGAGCAAGAACGCATCTTTTCTCCTTTTGGCCCGAGGAAGGTTCTATGATGGAAAAGGAAAAGCCCTGCCCCGCACCCCAATACAGGAGAGTCCAGTTTGCAAGGTATCTTATAGACAACCAGATCGCCCGCTATGAGGACATGAAGTTCAACGAGAAGGGTCAAGTCATAGACTTTGGTATAGACAATGACACCTTTGAAGAACTCTTTTGGAGTGGAAGACCCTTTATGACCTCAGGATGCAGAGGAAAGACAACGGAAGTTGCTTGTAACAGACCCTTCGGTGATAGTTCAGTTACCGATATAAAGAGTTATCCCTTCAAGCCTGAAAGGAGTGATCTTCAAAGGATAAGGAAACAGCTTTTTGATTACGAAATGCTTACCAATTACCCAGATATACTAAATCCGAGCGTTTTTAGATACCAATGAATGCAGAAAGTTTAGTGGCTGATTTAGGTTATGGAGGATTTGCCGGCTTTGTTATAGGCTTTGCGGTAAGGAGAGTACTTAACATATTTCTTATGCTTTTGGGTCTTTATGTGCTTTCTCTACTTTGGTTAAAAAGCAAGGGAGTTATAGATATACATTGGTTTGCCTTTCTGGACGTATTTAAAGGCATGTTTGAGAGCTTCGGCAGTTTTATTCACGGAATCGTAAGGCAGGTAGCTTTCTCAAGTGCTTTTTTAGGCGGTTTTTATCTAGGATTTAAAATGTGATGAGTGTAGAAGAAGATATGCTCCTTATAACCAAGAAGTTTTGGGATGAAGGGAAGTTTTATGAAGCTCACGAAGTTCTTGAAGACATATGGAGGCTTTTCCCTAAGGAAGATAAGTTTGCAAGAAATTGCTATCAGGGACTTATAAGGCTTGCTATAGCATACCACCACTACACCTGTGGAAGAAGGGATAGCGCGCTGAGAGTTTTGAGAAAAGTCAAAGAACAGCTCGGAGGTTGCTCAGGATCTTTCAGATACGTGAATATAGCTTACATGCTCTCTTTCGTGAATTCCTCCATAGAGTGCTTAGAGAGTGGGGAAGAGATAAAGACTCTCCCGAACCTTATGTTAAACTACCAGCTTGACACCGAATCTCTTTAGATCCTCTATTAGCTTTGCATTGGGAATTAACTTTATCTGGGGATCGGCTTGAAGTACCGTTCTATAACCGTTTATTCGCAGATCAAGTATTACCTCTCTACCCTCAAGATCATTTATACTCTCCATAAGGCATTTTTTAAGCTTTAAAAGTTCATCATCCGAAAGCTCCTTTGTAAATACGAGGGTGATATTCATACTCTCTCCTTTTATGAAATCTTCTGGCTTGTATGCCTCTTTAACGATAATCTTGGTTTCCTCAAGTATTTCGTCATACTCAACATCACATCTCAAAACCAAAAGAGCGTCTTCCTTTATAAGATCTTTACAGTTTTCATAAACGTCCGGAAAGGCTACAGCTTGCGCTATACCCGTTTTATCAATAAGATTAAAAGTTGCCATATAAGTGCCATTTTTAGTTTTTTTAACTTTTAGTTCGGTTACAACACCGGCAAAGTTGTAACTACCTTCCTCTAACTCATCCAGTTCCTCAAGCCATCTGACTTTTCCGGTAAGAAGTTCCTCAACTGGATCTATGGGATGTTTGGAGATGTATATGCCGAGAACCTCTTTTTCGTATTTGAGAGAGTCTCCCGCTTCATCTTTATGAAACTCTTTCGTACCGAAAAGATCACCTGAAGGTAAAATACTGCCTTTTGATATCCGGTCAACTGTGGAGAGAAGCTTTTCTCTACTCTCTCCCGTGTAATCAAAAGCTCCAGCTTTTATAAGAGCCTCAAGCACCCTCTTATTTACCTTTCTTTGGTCTACGCTTTTCCAAAAGTCTGTCACACCTTTCCACTTTCCTCTTCTTGCATCCACTATTGATCTCGCTGTATCTTCCCCAACACCCTTTATTCTGGCGAGTCCAAATCTTATGTGTCCCTCTGGAGTTATGGAAAAGTCCACGTGGCTCTCATTTATGTCCGGCTGGAGTATGTTAAAACCAAGACTTTTCGCATCCTTCACCAGGTTTATAAACTTCTTGTCACTTTTTTCCGTAGATAATTTAACAGCAAAAAATTCTTCAGGATAATGAGTCTTCATGTATGCTGTCCAATAGGATATATAGCCGTACGCAACAGAGTGAGATTTGTTAAAAGAATAGCTTGCGAACTCTTCTATATCGTTCCATAGCTTAACTATCTTTTCTTCTGTGTAACCCCTCTCAATAGCTCCCTTTATGAACTTTTCCTTCATCTCCTGCATAACTTCCTTCTTCTTCTTACCTATGGCTTTTCGGAGGGTGTCAGCTTCACCTGGAGTGAATCCACAAAGTATCTGAGATATTTTCATAACCTGCTCTTGATAAACTATGATACCGTAGGTATCCTTCAAAACCGGCTCAAGTTCTGGGAATACGTAATCTACGGGTTCTCTTCCGTGCTTTCTGTTTATGTAACTATCTACGAGACCGCTTTTTAGAGGTCCGGGTCTGTAAAGTGCGAGAACCGCCACTATGTCGTCAAAGTTATCAGGCTCTAGTCTTTTGAGAAGGTTTTTCATACCTACGCTTTCAAGTTGAAAGACTCCCGTAGTGTTTCCTTTCCTGAGAAGCTCGTAAACAGAAGGATCATCAAGAGGTAAATTGAGATAGTTTATGCTGATTTTATGCCTTTCTTCTACGAGCTGTCTCATTTTCTTTAGCTCAGTCAGGGTCTTAAGACCCAAAAAGTCCATCTTTATGAGCCCCAACTCTTCCAAGTTCACCATATCAAACTGGGTTGCAAGCACTTTCTCCTTATCGTAATAGAGAGGTATGCGTTCGCGAAGGGCTACTGGTGAAATAACGACTCCTGCAGCGTGCAGAGATGTATGCCTTGTGAGTCCCTCCAGTTTTAAAGCTATCTCCACAAGCGCCTTTATATCCGGATTTTCCTGACACATCCTTCTGAACTTACTTACGTTGTCCTCTATATCCCTTCTGTGATGTCCATATTTGTCCAGAAGTTCTTTTAAAGGTACAGAATACATCTCCTCAAGGGAGAGCCATGTACCTTGTACATCACCTTGTGGTATTAGCTTTGCTAAGGTATCGGCAGTCTGGTAAGGTATCCCCAAAGCCCTCGCCACATCCCTGAGTGTTTGCTTTGCCTTCATGACGTTGTAGGTAATGATCTGAGCTACATTTTCCTCACCGTACTTCCCTTTCACATACTCTATCACTCTGTCGCGGTTCTCCATGCAAAAATCTACATCTATATCCGGCATAGATATCCTTTCAGGATTTAAAAACCTCTCAAATAGAAGCCCGTGCTTTATGGGATCAACGTCGGTTATACCTAAGGCAAAGGCAAGCAGGGAACCTGCCGCTGATCCTCTTCCCGGTCCCACCGGTATGTTCTGGGACTTTGCCCAGTTTATAAAATCCTGAACTATTAGGAAATAACCTTCAAAACCCATTCCTGAGACTGTCTCAATCTCGTACTCAAGTCTATCCCAGTATTCCTTTGTGTCTTTAGCAAGCCCTTGAGAGATTCTCTGTCTTAAACCCTTTATAGCAAGATCCTTCAGAAATTCACCGGTAGTTTTGTCTCCAGTTTCATACTTTGGGAATAGGTATCCTCTATTTTCTAAAAGCTCAAAGCTATCTTGAGTCTTTTCAGATACTTCAAGTGTGTTCAAAAGCGCTTCTTCCCAACCATCAAACTTACCATCAAACTTTTTCCATACCTCCTGAGGAGTTGCAAAATGCAGACCTTCGTTAGCACACTTTATACCATTTCCTTGTTGTATCTCCATGAGCGTTCTCTTCATCTGTATAGCCATGAGTACCTGGTGAGCCAGTCTGTCATCTGGATTTAGGTAGTGAGAATCATTTGTGGCTACGAGTTTAACGTTTAGACGTTTTGCTATTTTTATAAGTACTCTGTTGGCTACCTCTTGCTCTGGCAGTGAGTTGGATTGGATCTCAAGGTAGAGATTTTCTCCGAATATATCTTTGAATTTTTTGACCCACTCAGACGCTTTTTCTTCATCACCCATTGAGGCATAATAGGTAGGTACACCTTTGAGACACGCCGTTATAGCTATAAGTCCATCACAATAATTACTCAAAACCTCGTAATCTATTCTCGGCTTATAGTAAAAACCTTCTTTATAAGATATACTTGAGAGTTCCATGAGGTTCTTAAGTCCACGATCGTTCATAGCTATGAGAATGAGATGGTGATTATATCTGTCTGTTATGTTGTCCTCAGATCCTTTTCCCTTTCTGTCGTGACGCGATCCCGTTGTGAAGTAAGCTTCCATACCTATGATGGGCTTAATCCCTTCTTTTTTCATACTTTTGTAAAAGTCTAAAATACCGAAAAGGTTTCCATGATCCGTTATGGCAACTGCTCTGTATCCCAACTCCCTAGCTTTAAGCGCCAGATCCTTTACTTTTATAGCTCCATCCAGTAAAGAGTACTGGGTATGGAGGTGCAGATGCACAAAATCACCCATGTTTGGAATTTTAATAATGCCTCAAAGGACCTTCAAGCCAATATATCTTACTTTGTCAAGCTTTTGCCATAAGGGTTCAAAGTTTATAACTTTGTGAGAAATTTTATCTTACTATAGCCTTTATCCTGCTGTAACTTTTGTAAACTTTTATTACGTAATCGCTGTTTCCTGTGGCTCTTGAGCCTCTGTTATAGCAGTCTATAGCAAGCTTAAGATCCCTCTCGTATGTATCCATACACTTTCTCAGAACCATAGCACCAAAGTGTATGTTGTAGCACGGGTTTTTTATCCAGTTCATAGGTATACCGTAGTAGTATACCCAGTAGGAGTTTATCTGCATGATGCCAAAGTCAAAAGTTCCGTTCCTGTTTCTATTGACAGCATAAGGATTAAAATCGCTTTCCACTTTGGCTATTGAGGCAAGAAGATAAGGATCTACGTTGTATCTTTTTCCTGCATCAAAAAAGCATTCATAAAAGGCATAACCGAGATTCGCTAACATAAGCAATATTAAAATAATCATCCTTCGGGTTATAATTATAAAATGCTTCACGAGTACAACCCTTATCTTGAATACGTGGAAGGAGAGCTTTTTCTTGAAGGCATCTCTTTAAAAGCCCTTGCGGAGGAGTTTGGTACACCCCTTTACGTTTACAGCGCTTCTTACATAAGGGACAGGATCAGAGCATACAGAAAGGCTTTTCCTGATGCTCTTGTGTGTTATGCAGTGAAAGCCAACTTCAACCCAAAGATCATAAAGATTACAAAGGAAGAAGGAGCAGGCGCGGACATAGTATCGGGAGGTGAACTTTACGCTTCACTGCTTGCGGGAGTGGATCCAAATAAGATAGTTTACGCAGGTGTAGGCAAAACCATCAAAGAACTTGAGTACGCTATAAGGTCAGATATACTTATGTTTAATGTAGAGTCCAGAATGGAACTTGAAGTCCTAAACGATCTTGCAAAGGATCTTGGAAAAAAGATCAGAATAGCCATAAGGGTAAATCCTGATGTAGATCCCAAAACACATCCATATATATCTACAGGTATGAAAAAGAGCAAGTTTGGTATAGATATAAAGCACGCGAAGGATGAATACGAGTACGCAAGAAAGCTGAAAAACCTTGAAATTGTAGGCATACACTGTCATATAGGATCTCAGATACTTGATGTTTCCCCATACATAGAGGCTGTAGAGAAGGTGGTTGATCTCTATATTCAGCTTATTAAGTCTGGCTTTGAGATAAAGTATCTGGATATAGGAGGAGGGCTTGGCATAAAGTACAAACCTGAACAATCAAGTCCTGAACCACAAGATCTCGCAGATGCGATCCTTCCTGTACTTAGAGATGTACAGGCTAAGCTCATCCTGGAACCTGGGAGATCCATTGTGGGAAATGCAGGCATCCTTCTTACAAGCGTTCAGTTTCTCAAAGACAAGAGACACAAACACTTTGTAATAGTTGATGCTGGAATGAATGACCTTGTGCGACCCGCTATGTACGACGCATATCATCATATACTGCCTGTACTAAAGAAGAACGCTCCTTACATAAAGACGGATGTGGTAGGTCCCGTATGCGAAACGGGGGACTTTCTGGCTTTAGACAGGGAGATACAAAAGGTGGAGAGAGGAGATTACTTGGCAGTGCTTTCTGCAGGAGCTTATGGCTTTGCTATGTCATCCCATTACAATGCAAGACCCAGATCCTGTGAAGTACTTGTAGAAAAGGGAACTTACAGGGTGATAAGGGAAAGGGAGGATTACGCTTACATATTCAAAGGGGAGTGAGAACTTTCCCTTTTCCATAAAATAATTGACTTTTATCATATTTTGTTATATTATTTTAATATGAACGTTAAAAGGAGGTGAAATTATGAGACTAATAGCGCTAATATTGACAACCCTTTTACTTTTTCTTCCCCATACCTTAAAGGCGCATGAAGAAAGCTCCCACAACCAATCACATCAGAAGGAAGTTGTTATTGTGGTGAATTTGACACACGGCAGAGGTATAAGCACTGAGATGGCTCTTAATTTTGCCAACATATCCTTGGGAAAGGGATACGAAACAGTTGTGTGGATCAATTCCGAGGGTGTAAAACTTGCGGATGCAAAAGCAAAAGAGGTACAGGCTGTTAAAATGCTCAAAGAGTTTTTGTCAAAGGGTGGAAAGGTTTACGTGTGTCCTATATGCGCAAAGAAACTGGGAGTTAGGGAACTTATAAAAGGCGCTCAGTGGGCAAACCCAGACATCATATTTTCACTCATATCCCAAGATAGGGCGAGAGTGATCTCATTCTAAAGGGGGGTGAGCTATGAAAGGGCTATTTCTTATATCAGCTATAGTATCTGTAGGCTACGCTCAGGAGCTTTTACTAAAAGAAATAGAAGTCAAGGCAAAAAGGGAACCTTTTCAGGAGAGTCTTGATATAAGGGAAGTTAGAGAAAGCTCTGCAAAAGACGTAGGTGAAGCCTTGCAGAAGATAGAAGGTATCTGGAAAATAAGGAAGGGTGGTATAGCAAACGATATAGTCCTTAGAGGCTTTTACAGAGATAACATAAATGTACTTATAGATGGAGAAAGGGTGTACGGTGCTTGCCCGAACAGAATGGATCCGCCTGCCTTCCATGTGGATTTTTCTGAAGTAGAAAAGATAGAGATCATTAAAGGACCCTTTGACGTAAAACATCAAGGTTCTATGGCTGGGCTTATAAATATCATCACAAAGAAACCTGAAAAAGGCTTTCATCTAAAGCTAAACGCTGGACTGGGTTCTTTCAACTTCACAAATCTCTCTCCAGTTGTCTCATATGCCGATGAGAAGTTCTACGGGCTTGCGGGTTATTCTTATAAGTACTCAAAACCTTACAAAGATGGTGATGGTAAGAGGTTTACCGAAGTTTACCCTTCAACCAGCCCCAACCGGTACAAACCCCAATTTATAAACTCAAAAGCCTTTGAGATAAACACTTACTGGACAAAGTTCGGCTTTAGACCTTTGGAAAATCACGAGATAGAATTTTCTTATACCAAACAGGACGCAAGGCACGTGCTTTACCCTTACCTTCTGATGGATGCTATTTACGACAAAACGGATAGGTTCAACTTCAATTACAAGATAGACCATATATCCGATCTTCTCAGAAGTCTAAACTTTCAGTTTTACTATACAAAGGTGAGTCACTGGATGGATGATCGCTACAGGATAAGCTCTGGTATGATGTCCTGGTCTATGGCAACGGATGCAAAAACAAAAACTTACGGAGGCAAGATAGAAAGTGATCTCGGAGATTTTACTTTGGGTTTTGAAGCCTACAAAAGGAATTGGGATGCGATCAATTACATGAAGATGATGAGTGGTGTAAGCACTCAGTTCATCATACCCGATGTAGATACTGACAGTTTTGGAGCTTACGGTGAATATAGAAAAAGGTTATCAGGCAAGCTAAGATTGATAGCAGGTGTCAGGCTTGACAGTACAAAAACTGAGGCGGAACCTTCTAAGGCAAATACGGACCTTTACTACGCCTATAAGAACACCAGGAGCACATCAAGGACGGATACATACCCATCGGGCAATATACAGCTCTTTTATGAGCTTTCAAAAACTACGGAACTTTTTGCGGGGCTTGGTCACTCAGTCAGAGTACCTGATCCTCAGGAGAGATACTTCGCCATGAAAAGAATGACAGGTACTGATTGGGTGGGAAACCCTAACTTGAAGCCTTCAAGAAACACGGAGATTGATCTTGGAGTAAAACACGCTACAGGTAAGTTACTCACCAAGGCAACCATATTTTACAGCTATGTCCAGGATTATATAACGGTTCATAATCAGAATAGAGTCAATATGGTTATGAGTGTTATGAATAACACCGCACGCTCATACGAAAACGTAAATGCGCAGTTTTTCGGCGGTGAGCTTGATTCAAGGCTTGCCCTGACTGACAGCATATTTTTCTTTGGGGGGTTATCTTACGTACAGGCGAGGAAAGACACAAAACCGGACAAGAACATAACCAGCTCAAGGGTTGCGGAGATACCACCCCTTAAAGTGAGGCTCGCCCTAAGATACGATAGAGGTACATACTTTGGAGAGATAGAGTCTCTTTTGTCTGCAACTCAGTACAGGGTTGATAAGGATCTCAATGAACAGAGAACATCGGGATACGGGATCGTAAACCTCAAAGCCGGACTAAACTACAAAGGCTTTACAGTCACAGCAGGAGTTGACAATATTCTGGACAAGAAATATTATGATTATCTGTCCTATCAAAGGGATCCTTTCAGAAGTGGTGTGAAGGTGCCAGAACCGGGAAGGACTATTTACGTGAATGCCTCTTACAGCTTTTAAAAGCCCGACATGGTGTCACTTCCGAACCCTCCAAAGGAGGGTTCTCCCTTTTTAGCGTTATAATACTAAACATGTTTGGTAAAAGGGAAGAGGTAAGGGTTACCAATCAGGAGATAAAAACGCTCATAGGCTTAGGATGTTTGTTCGACGGCAATCTGACGGTGTCAGAAGGACTTATGAGGATAGATGGTGAGATAAGGGGCAACATAAGCGGTAAAGGAGGGCTTATACTCGGAGAGCGGGGGATCGTGAAAGGAGACATAAGCCTTGAAAAAGTGATCGTGTATGGAAGAGTCCAGGGTAATATAAGCGCACAAAGTCTTGAACTAAAATCGGGAAGCAGGGTTGACGGGAATATACATGTAGAAGAGCTTGTAATAGAGAGAGGGGCTGTTTATAATGGTGAGTGTAAGATGGAAGGGGGGTCACCCCCCAAAGAAGTTCAATCCTCAAGTGTGGATATATCTCCAACTGGAAGTCCAAGTTCTTGAGCTTTCAGTACCCTCCTCATTATCTTACCGCTTCTCGTTTTGGGAAGTTTTTCTACAAACTCTATCTCGTCAGGTACAGCTATAGCTCCCAAAACTTGCTTTACGTGGTGCTTTATCTCCTCAATGAGCTTTTCAGAAGGTGCATAACCCTTTTTGAGTATGACAAAAGCCTTTATGGATTCACCTTTCACCTCGTGAGGTTTGCCTATGACAGCAGCTTCCGCAACCGCCGGATAATCCACTATGGCACTTTCCACTTCCATAGTTCCTATCCTGTGTCCTGCTACGTTCAATACATCATCAGCCCTACCTAAGATCATTATATACCCTTCTTCATCGTAAGATGCCAAATCACCCGTCAGATAATAGCCAGGTATCGTGTTCCAGTATTTTTCGTATCTTTCGGGTTCGCCCCAGCACGTTCTGAGCATAGCTGGCCAAGGAGTTTTTATGACGAGATTGCCTATGGTGTTGGGTGGGAGAACATTACCGTGTCTGTCCACGATGAGAGCTTCTATACCGAAGAAAGGCTTGCCTGCCTTTCCGGGCTTTGAAGGATATGACGGTATGGTGGTTATCATGTGCATACCCGTTTCCGTTTGCCACCAAGTATCTACTATTACACATCTTTCCCTTCCTATATTTTTAAAGTACCAGTGCCATGCTTCCGGATTTATAGGTTCGCCCACAGATCCTAAGATTCTCAAAGAGGATAGATCATATTTGGCAGGCCACTGCTCACCGTACTTCATAAACATCCTAACAGCTGTAGGCGCTGTATAGAATACGTTGACTCTATATTTTTCCACATAGCTCCACCACCTTCCAGGATCCGGATAATCTGGCGCTCCCTCAACGATCAGCGAAGTTAGACCTACAGCAAGCGGACCGTAAACTATATAGCTATGTCCTGTTACCCAGCCTATATCTGCGGTACACCAATATATATCGTTCTCTTTTGCGTCAAAAACTACCTTGGTAGTGTAGTATGTACCGACCATGTAACCGCCAGTAGTGTGAAGCACACCTTTTGGCTTACCTGTTGTTCCAGATGTGTAGAGTATGTATAAAGGATCTTCGGCATCCATAACCTCAGGATCACAGTTGGGTGAGCCTGAACTTATTAGCTGATCAAGACTCACAAAGAATTTACTATCCCCATTTAGAACATCTCCGTCTCTGTCCCAAACTATGACTTTCTCTACAAATTCAAGTCCGTCTATAGCTCTTTGTGCGGTTGCAAGGAGGTCTATCTTCCTGCCTCTTCTTTTTGTATAACTTGCGGTTATAAGAACTTTTGCTTTTGCATCTTCTATCCTGAGTTTCAAAGCTCCCTCACTAAAACCTGCAAAGACAAGACTGTGTATAGCCCCTATCCTTGCACATGCCAACATGCAGGCAACTGCTTCTATGGTATTGGGCATGTATATGGACACCCTGTCCCCTTTTCTGACTCCGAGAGATCTAAGCCCGTTGGCTATACGGTTTACGAGTTCAAGAAGCTCTCCATAAGTTATCTTCTTTTCCCTGTTGTCCTCATCAAGAGCAATATACGCTACCTTATTCCTTTTGCCGTTTTTTACATGTCTGTCAAGGCAGTTATAAGTTATATTGATCTTCCCACCTACGAACCATTTAGCGTACGGATAGTTCCATTCAAGCACCTTATCCCACTTTTTAAACCAGTGGAGTTCCTCAGCTACATTTGCCCAAAAGGATTCCTTATCCTTAATGGATTCCTGATATAGGGATTCGTAATCCCTCACCCATGCCGATTCTACTATGGATTGCGGAGGCATATACTTCTCCTCAACCTTTAATAATGTTTCGGATCTCTCTTCCACCATCTTTAGACCTCCTTCAGGTAGTTTTTTGAAAATATAAATTAAACTCCCGATTTTTGCAATGTAATTCTAAATTTTTATAATACATATCATACTGATTATTCCTTTATAATTCTAAAAAACTTTATTTTTCATGGATAAGACATAAATTCAAAAACACCGACTTTTTACTTTAAATGCTTTCTTCTGAAGTTGTTGATTTTTTAAAATTATATGATTTTTATCATACAATAGAAACGTGAAAAAGGAAATTATAATATAAGGATGAAACTTCTTGTTATTGATAACTATGACTCTTTCACCTACAATTTAGTGCAGTATTTTGAGATTCTTGGCTGTAGTGTAGCTGTTAGAAGAAACGATGAGATCACAGTTGAAGATATAGAGAAATCAAAACCCGACGCAGTGGTGATATCACCCGGACCTTGCAGTCCGAAAGAAGCTGGTATATCCGTAGACGTGATACGGCGCTTCTACAACGAGATTCCCATACTGGGTGTATGCTTGGGACATCAAGCCATAGGTTACGCCTTTGGTGCAAAGATAGTAAGAGCAAAAAATCTCATGCATGGCAAAACATCCATAATATACCACACGAGCGAGGGGATATTTAAGGGTATAAAGAACCCCTTTGTGGCTGTGAGATACCACTCCTTAGTCATTGATAGAGAAAGCCTTCCATCTGTACTGAAGATAACCGCAGAATCTGACGATGGTGAGATCATGGGTGTTGAACATAGGGAATACCCAGTCTTTGGTGTGCAGTTTCATCCCGAATCGGTGCTTTCAGAAGCGGGTATGGATATACTTAGGAACTTCCTTGAGATATCCCAAGGGATTCGTCAATCCATCTGAGATAATCATCGTTACCTGATTCTATGGGTAAGGCTATTATTTCTGGTACTGTGTAAGGATGTATAGATTTTACGCTGGTTATGAGATGAGGAAGTTTTTCCTTAGCTGTTTTAATTATAAGCAGGGCTTCTCTATCCTTTTCTACATTACCTTTCCACCAGTATATGGAATTTACCTCATTGACAATATTTATGCACGCTCCCAATTTTTCACTTATTAGGTGTTCGGCTATATCCTTAGCTTTATCAATCGGTGTAGTGATAAGAACTACGTAATACCTCATACTGATTATTATACTGCGGAGAAAAGGGGTTTATCTTTTACCCTATGTCTGTCTGTTACGTATCCTTCGGAAGTAATTGGGGTGATAGAATAGAAAACATACTTAAGGCTTTAACTCTACTCGCAGATTGGGGGAACTTAGAAGCTGTATCCACCTTATACGAAAGTCTCCCGTGGGGGGTTGAGGATCAACCTACCTTCTTAAACGGAGTTCTCAAGTTTAATACCGAACTTGATCCCTTGAAACTTTTGAAGGTAATAAAGGACATAGAAAGGCGTGTGGGAAGAAAGGAACGCTATCGCTGGGGTCCCAGAGAGATAGATCTGGATATTTTATTATACGATCGATGCATAGTAATGCTCAGTTTCTTAAGAATTCCACATCAGCACATGCTTGAAAGGGACTTCGTGCTTTTTCCTCTCCTTGAGCTGGACGAAAACCTTATGCATCCGATACTGGAACAGCCTATAAAGCTCTTTGCAGGTAAGCTAAAAAATAATCTCAAACCTTATGCTTGTATCACTTCTTACTCTTTACGTATTGCTCCCAGTTTTCCGGGGTGAAGGGTGATATCTGCCTGAGAAGCTTTATGATCTTGGGAAACTCCTCTATAACATAATCCACATCTTCCTCGGTGTTGTCTCTGCCAAAGCTAAAGACCAGAGAACCGTTAGCCACCTCTTTTGGTACACCTATGGCAAAAAGCACGTGGGATTGTTTAAGAGCGAGAGAAACACATGCGGAACCGGAAGCAGTTTCTATCCCCATGAGATCAAGTCTCAAAAGCATAGCTTCACCTTCAATCAGATGTACTATAAGCGAAAGGTGATGAGGTAGCCTCTGAGTGGGATGTCCAGTAAACTCTATATAATCAAGCCTTTCCTCAAGAGCTTTTCTGAGCTTATCTCTGTAATGAGAGAGTCTCGTCATCCTGTCCTGAATCTCCTTTATAGTGAGTTCAGCTGCAGCACCAAAACCCACAATGCCCGGTACATTTTCCGTTCCCGCTCTTACCCCCCTTTCTTGAGTGCCACCTTCTATGAGAGGTCTTATCTTGACACCCTTCTTGGTCCACAGAGCGCCCACACCTTTAGGTCCATACATGAGGTGTGCGGTGAAAGATGCGGCATCCACACCCCAATCTTTTACATCAACTGGGTAGTGACCTAACGTTGGTGCGGCATCTGTATGGAATATAACCTTGGGATTCTTTGCCTTTGCAGCCTGAACCAAGCCTTTTATGTCTTGAATGGTACCTACCTCCCTGTTTGAATGACCTATGCTCACAAGGACAGTATCCTGCCTTACTGCCTCACTGACCTGATCTGGATGTATTAGACCATACCTATCTGGCTTTAGGTAGGTAACTTCCCAGCCTTTTCTTTCCAGAGTTTTGAGAGGGTGAAGTATGGAGTGATGCTCTATCTCTGTTGAAACTATATGTCTACCTTTTTTCTCATACGCTTCCGCTATACCTTTTATCGCCAGATTGTTAGCCTCTATACCGCCAGAAGTGAAGATCAACTCTTCAGGAGAGTTAGCGTTTATGAGGGTAGCTATTTTTTCTCTCGCTGAGTTTATGGCTTTTTTTGTAACTTGACCAAAACTGTGCAGAGATGTGGGATTTCCGAAGTGCTCCCTAAAGTAGGGAAGCATAGCCTCCAGAACTTCCTGCGCAACCGGCGTAGTAGCTATGTGATCCAGATAAACAACCCTTTGACCTACCTTTTTTATAAACATACCTTACCTCCTTAAAATTCTCTCAGATATAAGTTTGGCTATACTAAAGAACGCTTTGGATACCTCTGACTCCGGATGAGCAAGTGTCACAGGCATACCAACGTCGGAAGTTTCAGCCACCTCCGGATCCATGGGGATGGAACCGAGTACCTGAAGGTTATAAGCCCTTGCAAATTCCATGACTTTACCTTTACCAAACACGTAGTATTTTTTACCGCTTTCTGGACATACAAAATATGCCATGTTTTCTATCACACCAAGTACAGGTACATCAACTTCTTTAAACATGGCTGTTGCCTTTTTTACATCGGCTAAGGCTACATCCTGAGGTGTGGTAACGATAATCGCTCCAGTCATGTGAACGTTTTGAGCGAGGGTAAGCTGGACATCTCCCGTACCGGGTGGAAGGTCCAATATTAGAAAATCAAGCTCTCCCCAATTCACATCAAAGAGAAATTGGGTGAGAGCCTTCATAAGCATGGGACCTCTCCAGATGACAGGTGTGTCTTCGGAGGGAAGCAAAAAGCCTATTGAAAGTACCTTCAAACCGTACTTTTCCACAGGTATTAACCTGTTTCTTTCGTCAACATGTATTCTCTCCCCCTTTACGCCCAAAAGAGTAGGTACGCTCGGACCATATATGTCCGCATCCAAGAGACCAACCCTGTAACCGGACTTTAAAAGAGCTACAGCCAAGTTGGCAGCAACGGTTGATTTACCAACACCACCCTTTCCACTGCCAACTGCGATTAGGTATTTAACGCCTTCAACTCGCCTTCTTGTAAAGGCAGGCTGTCCAAAGGCAGTTGGAGGTTCTGGTGATCCCTCTATGAACCTTATATTTACACTTTTTACATCCGGCACACTCTCAAGGGCTTGGTACGTTTTTTGCTTTATATCCTCTTCTAAACCCTTTTTGGGAAGTCTATACACCACTTCAAGAGATGAACCTATGAGTTTAATATCCTTTATGAGATCCGAAAGCTTGGTATTATCTATGCTTATGCCTTTTAGTGCATCTATTATGTCCTTTACCGCCATGCTGTCCTCCTTTTTTGAAATATAATTTATTCTGTGGATGTTGATATGAGCATAATCAAATTAGCCGGGGGAAGGCTATGAATTATGTATCCCAGATCCTGAGCTACATAAGTGGCACACCTGACATAACGGAGATATACCTCGTTCCTAAGGCTCCGCCCCTTGATAGGAAAAATGGGAAGCTTATTAGAATTATGGATGCTGTGCTTACTTCTGAAGATGTAAGGGATACACTTTTGGCTTTGAGAAGTTATACCTCTCCCACCTTAGGACCTTTAGGTAGCGAAGGTACCTTTTCTTTTGGAATACATAACGTAGGAAGGTTGAGAGTGAGTTACATAACCCAAAGGGGTAGTTATGTGGTAAAAATAGTAAAGACACCCTATGAGGTACCATCCTTAGAGAAGTTGTGTAGCGATCCAAAAACTGTTCAGCATCTGGATCAGCTTGTAAGAATACACTTTTGTGGTATACTACTTGTGTTTGGCACAAATCCTGTAAGGGTAAGCACTTTCGTATATTCAGCCCTTCAGTACGTATCCAGAAACTATCAAAAAGTCATACTTATCCTTGAAAAACCTCTTTCCTTCCTTTTGAGGCACGACAAGTCTGTAATAATACAGAGAGAGGTAGGCATAGATACGCCGACATTTGAGGAAGGCTTGAAGGATGTAGCTTATATAAATCCCGATATAGTATACGTTGCATACGGAGAGATCCTACCTGATGAAGATGTATTTCACATAGTTAAGGTGGCACAACTCAACACCTTAGTAATATTTTACTCTCCTTACATGAATGAGGAGGCTGTATTTAAGAGCTTTGAAAAGCACAAAAGAATTGTCAAAGCTGTTATAAAAGTGGAACAAGCCCCAGAGGAAAAACTTCACGTGATTATCACAAATACACTATCTTAGGTTTCGGAAAACCGTTGAAGTTTGAAGCGTAGACGGTTGTATACGCACCCGTTGAGAGAATATAAAGGTAGTCTCCTACCTGTGGTTCTGGAAGAGCTACCATCCTGGCGATCACATCCATGCTGTCACAGGACACACCTCCCACGATCCACTCTTTTAGCTCTCCTTCCCTCTCTAAGTAAAAGGGATACCTTATGCCCCCGAGAGCTTCAGCCAAACCGTTGAATACCCCAACATCTATGTACAGCCAATTTTCGTCGTTTCTCTTTGCCTTGCCTATGATCCTCGTTATCATAATACCTTGGTCACCTACGAGCCCTCTACCTGGTTCTATCTGTAGCTCGTGAGGTGGATTGGGGAAAAATTTTTGCAAAAGACCCTTTATGTAGTAAGCTATATCCTCTATCCTTAGCGCTTCGTAAGTATATTTGACTGGTATACCACCGCCTACGTTGAGCATCTGAAGCCTGAAACCTCTATACCTCGCCTTTTCCCATAGTTCGGCTGACTTCCTTATGGCTATAAACCAGTTCCTGTAATTGTTACACTGAGAGCCTACGTGGAAGGTAATACCGTAAGGTACTAGCCCTTTTTCTCTTGCATACTCAAGAATCTCAAGTGCAGTATCCACATCAACACCGAACTTTTTAGATAGTGGCCAGTCACTACCTTCGTTAGGAACAGCGAGCCTTACATAAACCCTGGCCCTATTTGCTACCTTAGCTATCTTTTCCACCTCAGTAAAAGAATCAACAGAAAAGCGATTTACACCTACTGAATAGGCGTAATCTATAAACTCCTCAGGCTTTATAGGATTGCTTGATATGATCCTCTCAGGCTGTACTTGTGCACTCAGAACTTTTTTGAGTTCTTCACAAGAAGCTACCTCAAAGCCTGAACCCCTTTGAGCTAAAGTCTTTATTATGTTTATATCATCGTTTGCCTTTACAGCATAGTATATCCTGAAGTTGGGCATATGCCTTTCTATATTTGCGTATCTTTCCCTTATCCCGTCAAGATCCATAACGAGTAAAGGAGTCTCCTTTGGTCTAAGGTAGGAGGAAATACTTTCCCTTTTGGCAATGAACTCTTCAAAGTATCTTTTGGCAAACTGAAACTGTAGCTCCTTCTGATCTAATGTCTCCTTAACCATAATGGAAGTAATAATAATACCTTTCACACATCACAACAAGGTGATCTCTACAAAAAAGAGAGGGCTTCTTTTCTTTGTAAGCAGGTGGGACACTCACCGCAAGGTGGCTCTGTTCCCATATAACACGAGTAAGTCTTTTCAAAGGGTACTCCCAAACTCTTACCCAGAAGAGCTATATCCCTTTTGGACATACCTAAAAAAGGTGTATAGATATGTATTCTACTCTTGCTTTTTGCTACGAAGATGGAGGAGGCATTTATAGCAGCCTCTGCGGAAGTTACAAACTCGGGTCTGCAATCAGGGTAAGGGGTGTCAAGGGCGTGAACACCTATACCGATATACTCCAGTTCTAAGGTATCCGCAAAGGCAGCTGCTATAGAAAGGAAGGTGAGATTTCTCATAGGAACAGTCGTCACGGGCGGCTCATTTACGGGATAATCACCCTTTGGTATTGACAAAGCATTGTCAAGTAAAGCACAACCTTTTACGCTCTTATAATGAGGCACTTCAACCAAAAAGTGTTCTTCAACTTCTGCCAATTTGGCAAGTTCTTTGGCGTATTTTAGCTCTACCTTATGCCTCTGTCCGTAATCAAAAGAGATAGCGTAAACTTTATTAAACTCTTTCTTTGATAACCACAGGAGTGTAGCACTATCCATTCCTCCAGAGAGAAGCACTATTATACCTTTCATTATCTTTAATTTATGCCGGAGGCGGGAGTTGAACCCGCACGCCCTTTCGGGCGGGGGATTTTGAATCCCCTGCGTCTGCCAGTTCCGCCACTCCGGCTTTCTAATAATTATAGTATAGACTATCCTATGGCGCTCATTCCCGTTATGTAGTCGGCAACAGTAGTTGCTGCGACGGATTTTGGTTTAACTACGGGCTTTAACCCTTGAGCTAACACGTAACCTATGGCTTCCTTCAGTATGACGCTTGAGTTGTGCTCGGGGTTGGGATTTATGTCCAGATGCACCTCAAAGGGTCTGTTTCCTATAACCTCAGATATCTCAAGAGCCATAAACACAGCCCTGCTTACTTCTTCCATAAGTCTCTGCCTTAAAGATCTTATCCTGCTCACCCTTTCCACACGCCAAAAGATCTTTGCACCTTTACACGAATCTATATGTACCACCACAACAGTAACAAAAACCGTTTTTTCCCTTACCTGCCTTGAATCGCAACCTACATAAATTGCTGTCTTTTCAGATGTGCCTTTTATGAACTCCTTCACCTCCTCTATGTTCTTTATTAGAGGCATACTCTACACTCCTTTACCAAAATCCACATCTTTGACCCAAGAGGGTCTAAAAAGTATCCAGTCTTTAAGGTTTTCAAAACTCCTGGCATAGCATACTTCACAGAGAACGCCTTCGGGCATTAATTTGGAATTGTCATCACAACACTCACTCAAATTCCAAAATTCGTAGCCATCATGAATGATAAGCTTTCCGCAGGAGTTACATCTGTAAAGCATAAAGCCTCTTGAACCGAGAAAAGGATCCAGATGTTCATCTTCGGGGAGATTTTCAAAACCAAGCACTTCTCTTAAGAATTTCCTCTGCTTTTGTGTAAGCTCACTTATCCTCACATCAAATAATGATAGAACAAAAGAGTGGAAAAGGCAAACCCTTTTGGTTTATAATCATCCTCTAAATGATCAGAGCCTTCGTAGGTTTTTTTACCACAAAGAGGTTGCAAGAGCAGGTAGAAAAACTTGAAAAACAAACGGAACACTTCTTAAGAGGCAAATGGGTAGAACCTCAAAATCTTCACATGACTTTCCAATTTCTGGGTGACGTTGAAGAGGGAAAACTCATAGACATAGTCAAGAATATACAGGAGATCGCACAAAGATACAAACCTGTAAAGGTAAAGTACAAGTCTTTGGGCGTTTTCCCTTCTCTGGAAAGGGCGAGAGTACTGTGGATAGGTGTGAGTGATGGTGCTAACAACTTAAAGAATCTCGCTAAGGAGATAACTAAGGCTAACAAGAGATCAGGTATAAAGGAGGAGGGTAAACCCTTTCATCCACATGTAACCGTGTGCAGGATAAAGGATTTTGATCGCAGAAAGCTCAAAGATCTTTTGAAGCAATACGAAAGTACTAACTTCGGAGAGGATACGGTGGATCGCATAGCTTTAGTTAAAAGCTCGCTAAGTTCTGTAGGTCCAGTGTACACTATTTTGGAGGAGTTTTACTTTCATGGATAAGATCACGTACAGAGATGCAGGTGTGGATCTGCAAAAAGCCGAAGAATTCGTAAACTACATAAAGGAAAAGGTGAAAGGACTTTCAAGTGGCGTATTACTTTGGGGAGGATTTTCAAGCGGTTTGAAGATAGAGGGATATAAAGATCCTGTCATCATGATGTCCACAGATGGCGTAGGTACAAAACTCAAAGTGGCGCAAGCTGTAGGAATTCATGACACCATTGGTATTGATCTTGTCGCCATGAATGTAAACGATGTGCTAACCTCCGGTGCTGATCCAATAGCCTTTCTTGATTACATAGCTACCGGCATGATAGATCTTGATGTGCTCAAAAATGTAATTGATGGCATAGTAGAAGGGTGCAAAAGGGCAGGTGTACCTCTGGTAGGTGGAGAAACTGCGCAGATGCCAGATTTTTATCCCGATGGTGTTTACGACCTTGCAGGTTTTTGTGTCGGGGTATGCGAAAAAAGTCATCTCTTAACAGGTGAGGAGATAAAAGAGGGGGATCTGCTCATAGGACTTCCCTCATCTGGATTTCACTCAAACGGTTATTCTCTAATAAGAAAAGTTCTTACCCAAAAAGGTATAGGTTACGATGATAGGCTGAGTGAATTTGGAAAACGCGTTTACGAACTTTTACTTGAGCCTACGCGTATATACGTGGAGGATGTGAAAAAGCTTAAAACCAAAGTCAGAATAAAGGGAATGGCACACATAACCGGAGGAGGTATAAGAGGAAATCTGGTAAGAATCCTACCAGAAGGTAAAAGGGCTATTGTAAAAAAATCCTTAATACCTAAGCAAGAGATCTTTGATTGGATTAGGAGGCTGGGTAATATAGAGGAAGAGGAAATGTACAGAACTTTCAATATGGGAATGGGTTTTGTGATAATTGTGGAAGAACGAGAGGTGCAGAAAGTAATAGACCTTATCAAAGACGCCTTTGTATGTGGACACATAGAGGAGGGCAAAAGAGATGTCTTGCTTGTTTAAAAAGGCTATCCTGTCTTCAGCACTGTTTGTGAGTCTTTCCTTTTCCCAGGTTATACATAAGGTAGAAATAAGGGGTGCAAAGTACGTACCTGACGAGGTAATAAAGGCTCTTATAAAGGCAAAAGAGGGCGTTACCTACACACCGGATCTCGTCAGAGAGGATATAAGGAGGCTCTATAGGACGGGATTTTTTGACAAGATAGAAGTTTATGAAGAGAGGCAAGATGACAGTGTAACCCTTTATTACGACGTTGTGGACCTTCCCATCATATACAAGATAGAGTTTGCGGGAAACAGGAAGATAAAGTCAGAAGATTTGGAAAAGAAGATAGGCATAGAAACAGAGGTGGGAAAGATAGATGTGGAAGAGCTTACAAAGGGCTATACCTCATCTCCCGCAATTGAGGAAAAGGTGGAAATACAAAGAAGGCTGAAGCTCGGTAGGGTCCTCAGCAGAGAGGAAATGGAGTACATAAAGAGGAAGATTATGGAAGCTTATGCCAAAGAAGGTTACCCAAACGTAACAGTCACTTACGAACTTGTTCCCAAAAAAGGTGCTTCCAAGCTTGTTTATCACATATCCGAAGGAAGTCCCGAATACGTATCATCGATAACTTTTAAAGGCAACAGAACCTTCAGGTCAGGAAGACTCCTTGATCGTATGGAGACAAAACCACCGAGTCTTTTTGCTCTTAGACTGCACCCACCCTTTAGCGAAGATGTTCTAAAGGATGATATAACGAGGCTTGAGGACTTTTACAGATCGGAAGGTTTTTTTGATGTGAAGGTATCTTACAAAGTCACAAAGAAGGACTCCAAATACAGCATAGAAATAGACATAAATGAGGGCAAGAGGTACAAGTTAGAAAATCTCAAAATAGAGGGCAATACGCTTTTCTCATATGATGAGCTTGTTGAAAAGCTTCTAAAAAAGAACAAGGGAGGATACTATAGGGATGAGGTGATAAATGCGGTAATGGATAACATAAAAAAGAAGTATTCTTCCATAGGATTTATGAACGTTTCCATTATCAAGGATGAGAAGGTAGATAGCGAGAAAAAGGGAGTGACCGTTACATTAAAGATCAATGAAGGAGAACCTGTTTACATAAATAGGGTGCAAATAAGAGGGAACTACGAAACACGTGATTACGTGATAAGGAGAGAGATGAGAGTTCAGGAAGGCGAGCTTGCCAATGAAAAGGAAATTGAACGTTCCAAGACTAGGATATTCAATCTGGGTTACTACGAAGATGTTTCCATAGAACCCATACCTTCAGAAGGCAGAAGGTGGGACTTTGAGGTGAAGGTCAGGGAGAGATTTACTGGACAGTTCTCAGTAGGTTTGGGATACAACCAAGTAACAAAGGTTGCAGGTTTTGTTTCTATAAGAAAAGGTAATTTCTTGGGAACGGGTGATATAGCGGGTATTTCTGTATCTTACGGAAGTAATTACAAAGATAATTCAATCTCCTATACGAGAAAGTGGTTTATGAATAAGCCTATGGACCTTACAGGTTCTATCTATGACAGGCGCATAGACTACACTACCTACACGGTATCAAGGACCGGGCTTGATCTCATACTTTCCAGAGAACTTGCGGAATTCTGGAGAGTGAGCGGTGGTTTTAGCTTCCAGAA
>JBEULM010000021.1 GCA_041287335.1 Hydrogenobacter sp. | reverse complement strand
GTATCGTACTTTGTCATACCCTGGAGCTATACTGAATACCTTAACAGAAAAGATGAACAATCCTTAGAGAACTTTTTCGCCGAAGTGAGAAACATAGTAGTCATAAACGACCTTTCAAGCGTTTATATAGCAGGTCCCATACTTTCAGAAGAAAACCTTCTCACACGTGTTCTTGAAAACCTGCCTATATTAGGTCTCCTTGACATAGAAGGTATAAAGCCTAACTTCTTTATTCCGTATACCTTAAGTATAAGAGGTATGGAGGGATGATAAAGATAAATCTTGCAAAGGAAAGGGAAAGGCAGAAGCTGTTGGAAAAAGAACTCAAACCAGCCTTAGGATTACCCAAGATAGGTATTCCTGTAAAAAGAGAGGCAAGCGTTTACTACCTTTCTGCCATTCTGTGGCTGTGCGTCATCTTAACAGGTATTTATTACTATAGGCTCTCGTCGGAGAGAGAACAGATCAAAAGGGAGATAGATCAGCTCAACGCTCAAAAGATACAGCTACAAGCTAAAGCAAAAAGATTTATGGAGGAGAAAAAAGCTATTGAGAGATCCATAGCCGATCTTGAAAACAGGATTAAGGACATAGAAAAAAGCAAAGACATATTGATAGGTCTAAAATCTTACTATGTACCCTTTAATCAGACTTTCCTCTCTTACGTAAAGTCAGCCCCATCAATCTCCTGGATATCATCTTACCGTCAGACCTTTGATATAAACAACCCTGCTATAAAGACAGAAATGGAGCTTCAGTCTCTTGACTACTCTGGCATAAGTTATTACAGCAAAAGGCTCGCACAACTTTCCAAAGTAGTAAATGTGTCAAGCGTTGAAAGGAAAGTAAATCAATATGGATTTGAGTATTACAGCGCCAGATTAACAGCGGAAAAGAGTCTTTACGGAGGGAGACAGAATGGAAGTGATCAATAGGTTACCCACTTGGCAAAAATACACGATCCTTCTTGGTCTGCCTGCCATTCTCATAATTTATGTACTTTTCCTCTTTGTATTGCCGGCAAAAGAAGAAGTCAACAAAATTACAGCTGAGAAGGAAAGAATACAGGAAGATATACAAAATATACAACGTTCAATGAACCCAAAAACTATTGAAAACCTCAAGAAAAAAGAGGAAGAAACGAGAAGGCTTGTTGAAGAAAAGGATCGTGAGCTTGCTACCATAGTAGGCACTATACCCACAGAAAGAGATGTTAGTTTGATACTGAAAAGTATAGGTGTGTTGGCAAAAAAAAGCGGTCTCACAATAGCAAATGTACAAATGGGACAAAAACAAGAAACTACATACACGCTTGAAACTTTCGGCAACGAAAAGTTGGTGAAAGAAGTTCAACCCAAGCCACAGCAACAACAACAAAAGAAGCAAGAGAAAAAGGAAAAGCAAAAAGAGGAAGGTGTAAAGTACCTAAAAGCTGATGTTAAGATCACCCTTACTGGAACTTATCCAGCCTTTGAGAGGTTTATGGAAGGTATGGCTAAGGGTGGTATCATTTCGTATCCTTCAAACCTTCAGATCTCGTATACGGGAGAAAGTAAACTGCGCGGTGAGCTTGACATTTTTGTGCTTGTCAAAAAGGAGGAGGAGAAATGAGGAAGTTAGGAATTTTGCTCTTTTGCATATGTACCGCCTTTGCTCAGAAACCCTTTGAAAGTATGGAAGGTGCCGTAGGCTACATAGTTATAGAGAAAGCGGGAAAAACTGAAAACTACGTGGTTGTAGAAGAAAAGGATGGAAGTGTAAAAACCCTGAAAGTTAATCAGAATCCTTCACAGTTCATGAAGAAGAGTGAAGAAGGAGGGAAGAAATGAGGAGAGCGTTTTTGATAATCCTTTTTATGTTAGGTCTTTCTTTTTCGCAAACCTTAAAAGAGATGAAATTTGAAAACGTAAAGCTGGAAACCGTGCTAAAGGCTCTCTCTCAAGTTGCCGATATGAACATCATCTTTGATCCCCAAATAACTCAAGAGGTATCAAAGCCTGTCAGTGTATCCATATACAAACCTGTATCTGTTGGGGAGGCTCTAAACATCATCTTAAAAGAGTATGGACTCATAGCTGTACCTGTAGATAAAAAGGTTTACAGGATAACCAAAGCTGGGGAAATAAGCATAAGCCTTTCCGGTCTTGAAGATAGACAGATAGATGAATTCGTAAAGTTTCTAAAGCCCAGGGTGAGTCCATCCGCTGAGATAGTAATAGACAAAACACTAAAGACGGTGTACATAAGGGATGAGGAAAAGAACATAAAGAGACTTGAACCTGTGTTGAAAGACTACGCTAAGATCATAGAGAGGATCGCACCTGCAGAAGAACGAGTAACGAAAGTTTTTTATCTCAAAAACATATCCCTTGATGAAGCCGAGCGACTTTTAATTCCTTATAAAAAGCCGGATACTGTTATAACCAAAGTGCAGAGTTTTTCCGCCCTTGTGATAACTGATAGTCCTAAGCAGATGGAGAAGTATCAGGAAGCACTGAAAAGCTTTTTAACTGCCACGCCTACGGAAAGAAGACCCGTCACAAAAATATTCTATCTCAAGTACATAAGTCCCGATGAATTCATAAAAATGATAGAACCTCTCAGATCCGAAGCTGGCGTAATTTTGAGCGGTGGAGCTATCAAGGTGCAACAACCTACCACCTTACAGATGGGGACTGTCCTTTATCCCACCACGCAAACACAGGTTCAGCAGGTACCACAACAGCCCTCCGCTCCCGCACCTATACTCAAAGAGTTCAACGCTGTTATGATAACGGACTATCCGGAAGTGATAGAAAAGATTAGAGAGCGCTTCAAAGACTACATAAGCGATTCTCCAGTTCAAGTAAAGATTGAGGCGAGGATTGTTGAAGTAAGAGACCAAGCTCTGAGGGAGCTTGGCTTAAATTGGAGCGTACTGCTTTCTCAGGCAAGGGTACCCCAGTTTTGGACAGGTGGAGCGGGTCAGGGTGCTAACATAGGGAATGCTCCTACACCTGGTACCATCTTTGTACCACCAGACCCTACATCCGTAGGTATCAGATCGCCTATTTATTACACACCTGGACTTAGCCAAACGCCCGGAGGTATATTTACCTTCGCTTTTCAAAAAGGTATGCTCAACGCCTTGAACCTCAGGCTATCAGCTCTTGAGCGCGTAGCATTAATTAAGAACATAGCAAAGCCTACTGTAGTAACTGTAAACGCTCAAAAAGCTACCATAAAACAAGGTGTTCAGATACCCTATCAAACAACCGTAATAGCAGGTGGTACTCAGGCTGCCAACATACAGTTCAAGGATGTTGTACTTCAACTTGATGTTACACCCGTAGTATCTCCAGATGGTAGAATACTTCTTGACATAAACCTAAAAAGAGATACACCGGGTGAACAAACTCCGCAAGGACCAGCCATAAACACAAAAGAGGCTTCCACCAAGGTGGTGGTGAATGATGGGGATACGCTCGTCATAGGAGGTATTATAGACAATCAGGAACAGCAAACCAACGAAGGTATCCCGGGTCTCGTGAGAGTGCCTATACTCAAGTGGCTCTTTGGACAGGAAAGTACTCAAAAGACTCAATCGGAACTTCTTATATTCCTGACTCCCGTCTTGATAAGGGAATGAGTGGCAAGATAAAAATAAAGGTATTTGCTATAAAGGATGCAAACAACGTGGAAAAGCTTGTAGAACTTTTAGAAAGTTGTGGAGCAAACGTTTCTGAATTCTTCAGGGCTATGAATTCGGCTCAACCTTTCTCTTTTGATATGGATGAGCAACTCTACTCCAAGTGGAAAGGGGATCTTGAAGAGCTATGCGAATACACTGAGGAAAGAGAAAACACTTACACGGTAAAGAGCTACAGCCTTGCAACCATTATGTTGGTAGATGCTCTACTTTTACTCTCAATATCAAACTACTTTGTGGAAGGTATAAAGCTAAGGGATATCCTCTCAGATCTTTTTGCATCTTCAGCGGTAATTTGGTCCTTTGTAGCAATCACAAAGCTACTTATGTCTATGCTCTTGTATGTGGGATTTTGGGATGCTTTGGGTACCACACCTGCTGGTTACATTTTCAGGATAAGGTTTATCGCTGAAGGCAGTTTTAGGGTTCTGTTGGCTTTCGCACTGCTTCCCATCACCGGACTTTTGCTTGCTGGATCACCTTTTGGAAAAGTGGCTAAGGTTTTTGGGATTTTCCTGTTCGTGTTTTTCCTCGCAGGTACTATATCGGGAGTTTTAACTTCCCACTATCGCGTTCGCCCTGAAAGAGCGTAAAGGCGTACACAAGTACAAAACATAAATTAATAAACATTATGTAAAACATATAACCGTTAATGCTGTAAAAGGGCAAAACCAAAAATCCTGCATAATAAAAAAGCACATGTGTGTAGATCAAGAGCATGTTTCTACCTAAGGCTGTCAGAAGGTATACAAAGATGAGAGAAAAAATTAAAGGAAGTATGCAAAGCACATATATGGGAAGGAAGGAGTAAGCTGGGAGAAATTTTTCTGAAAATAACGCAACGAATACGTATTTTCCGAAGGAAAATAGTAAAACTTCTATTACCACAAAAAGCAGTGAAACTAAAAGGAAGGCTTTAAAAAAGAGTTTTTTTATAGCTCGCATGTCTTTCCTGTATCTAACGAACTTCGGGAAAAACACGCTAACTGATGTCACCGTCAGCCATACAAAAACCTTACCCGTTAATGAAACGGAAGCGTAAAGCCCCGCTGTATGCGGATCAAAGACGCGCCTTATAAAGAGATCGTCAGAGTACACCAAAAAACCTACGGGTGAAGCAAAAAGCGAAGTTTTTAAAATATCTTTGAAAGGTAAGGACTTTATGTTACCGGTGAAGTTTCTGTTTTTACTAAGAAGCAGGAAAAGTGCTACAGAAAGCCCAAAAGAAGATGATATCAAAGCACCTTCTAAACCAAGACCGCTGTATATCAAAATAAAAACGCTTATCAGTCTAACACTCTGCTCGTATACCAGAGATAGAGATATATCCTTGAACTTTTCAAGAGACTGAAGGTAAGCCCTCTCTATAACTACGGGAAACTGAAAAAACCAAACGCCCGCGAGGATCCATATATAGTATAGGTTGGATATCTTGAGGAATTCTTTCAAAAAGGGAGAGAGAACCACTCCTACAAAAAGGAACATAAAGCCAAGAAAAAGCCCTATGTACCTCATGTATCTGAGCAAACTGTGAGCATTTTCCCTGTACTTTACAAACTCTCTTACACACGCGTTAGCAAATAGATTTATAAAGTTTCCTACTGTTAACATCAGGGAATAAAGCACCATAAACTCACCATAGCCTGAAGCTCCCAAGCTTCTACTAACGAAAAAGTGAAAGATATATCCTGTCAAATTGGCATAAAAGAAGGCAAAACTGACAAAAGACAAATTTCTTATCATCCTGCAGTTTCCAAAAGGTATTCATTATACATTTGAGCTATCCTATCCCAAGTAAAGTTTTTTGCGTACTCTATGCCACGCCTGCCCATTTGAAAAAGTAGCTTCTCGTCATTGAGAAGAAGCTCCACCTTAGCCTTTAAATCTTTCGGATCTTCCTTTTTAAAGCTCAAACCAAAACCTGCATATACCGCGTATTTTAACTCTGGTATATCGCTTACGATAACCGGTTTTCCCATTGACGCAGATTCCAAAACAACGATCCCTTGTCCCTCAAACCTTGAGGGTACTATTAAAAACTTAGCATTTTTTATAAAGTTATACTTTTCTTCTCCGCTGACTTTTCCAACATACCTTATGTGGGGAGCATCTTTTATAATCTTTAAAAATTTCTCCCTATCTTTACCGTCTCCAGCTACAAGAACTTCTATGTTCTTACTGCCTTTTAAAGCTTCCACAAGAAGATCAAGACCCTTCTGACTTATATCTATCCTTCCCAAAAAGGCTATATATCTGCCCAAACTTACATACTCCGTAATGCAGTCAATACCCTGAGGGATCACTTTTCCTTTGATATACCATCTCTCGTTTAGCACGTCAGAGATCACAATCACTTTGTCAAACCTCTTAGGATAAAACCGCTCAATTATATAAAAAGGAACTCCAAGTATGCTGTACTTTTTCAACATCTCTCCACCTATATAATTTTGTATCTGTAATATAACCCTTTTTTTATGCTGAAGTTTGTATGAAAAAACGGGATTCCAAGGTGCAAAGTCCTCAATTAATACATCGTAATCCTTATAAAGCGCTTTCAACAGCTTCTGGGCGATAAAAGCATAAGAGAATGTGCTGATTATATAATTTTTTTTACTTCCAACAAATTTATACTCAAAGTTATCATTGATTTTATAGTCAGAAGCTCCGGGAAAATTTCCGGATATGACCGTAATCTTATGCCCTTTTTCTGCCAATCTTCTATAAATCTCATAAACTCTCACAGCACCACCACCACCCACCCAAGGGTTATTTAAGTGATCGTATATAAAGTGAAGTATTTTCATGGCTTTTTTGCTATTATATAAACCGTTCTTCCAAAGATTTCATAGGGTATAAAAGAAAAATCGTTTTTTGTTATCAGGTTTAGAAAAGGAAATACGGGTAATAGTGGTAAAAATTCCCACCATCTGAGGATACCAACCTCATATATTTCAAAACCTGACATTTTGGCAAGAGTTTTTAGGCTTTTCTTAGTCCACGGTCTTATGTGAGTGGGATCCGAATAAAAGTTGTAACCTTCGGGACAGAAAAGTGATATGTAGTACTCCGTGGAGCAGTAAAAATATCCTCCGCTTTTGAGTACTCTGAAGCTTTCCGCAAAGAATTTTTGAGGATTTATCAAGTGTTCTATTACGAAATTTGATACAACTAAGTCAAAGGAACCATCTTTAAAAGGCAAAAAATCTTGATCTATGTCGCAGTTGCTGAAGTTTACGTAATCAGGTAGCATAAAATTCCTTTCAAGATCTACACCAAAAAGTTCAGCCGAGGAGTTTAGGAACCTTTTTATGTACTCAAGGACTTCCCCTGTCCCACAACCTATGTCAAGTATCTTTGACGCACTTTTTATGTTAGGTATGGCGATAAGCTTTTTCACAGATATGTTGGTAAGTCTCAGATATAGCTTGTACATGAAAGATCTTTTCTCCGATAGCTTTCTAAATAAGGGTCTTAAGCCTATCTCTCTAATACTTGCGAGGTGTTTTTGGTATCCCTTATGTTTTTCCAAACTTCAACCTCCACACGATTATGATCGCTTCCAAAACTATCCCCCTATTCATTTTTGAAGAACCGCTGTTTCTTTCGTAAAATATTATAGGTATTTCCGCTATTTTAAAGCCTCTTGTGTAAGCTTTGTAAACCATCTCTATCTGAAAGGCGTAACCGTTTGACTTAATTCTGTCAAGGTTCACATTTTCAAGAACTGACCTTCTGTAGCATCTAAATCCGCTCGTCACATCCGAAAGTCCTTTAAGTCCCAAAATGCCAATAGCGTACAGGTTTGCGAATTTGGAAAGGATCAACCTTTTAAAATCCCAACCCACCACGCTTATGGTGTTGTTCATGTATCTTGATCCGATTACTACATCGTAACCTTCTTTTACCTTTTCTATAAATTTCGGTATGTCCTCCGGATTGTGGGACAGATCAGCGTCCATCTCAAAGAAAAGTTCGTAACCCCTCTCAAGACCCCATTTGAAGCCTTCCACATAGGCACTACCCAACCCGAGCTTATATGGTCTCTGTATGAGATTAACTTTCAGTGTTTTTTCAGAGTATGCCTTTACTGTATCTGATGTTCCGTCTTGAGAGTTATCGTCCACGACGAGAATATCCAGAAAAGCGAAGTTAAGAAGTTTAGGTAAAAGGATTTTTACGTTCTGCGCTTCGTTGTATGTGGGCAAGACCAAAAGAGTCTTCATAGTCTTGACCTCAAGAAATTGATGAACTCTTCTTTGGTTATCTCCTGTATAAAGTTTCTTGCCCACCTTAGTGCATTTTCAGACATAGTTTTGTACAACTCTCTGTTCTCCCACAGGAGTATGGCTTTTTGCGCCATCTGTACGTGATCCTTTACCAGAAAACCTGTTACCTTATCTTTTATGCTGTCTCTTAATCCCGGAACATCGTAGCCTATTGCCGGAGTTCCTACAGCGTTGGCTTCAACTACTACCCTTCCCCAACCTTCTCTTAAGCTTGGCACTAAGAGTAAGTGAGATCTTTCCAATATCCGATACTTTGCCCTATCGTCCAAATATCCCCAAAAGGTAATGTCAGGTACCTTCCCATACACCTCTTTGAGATAAGACATCATGGGACCATCGCCTATGATATTGAGTTTTGTCTCTTTTACCTTTTCCTTTATGAGAAGGAAAGCCTTTACCGCATCCTCAGGGTTTTTTGTTCTTTTCAATCTTCCCAAATATACAAGGTTCAGTTTTTCTTCTTTTTTCGGAAGATCTTTGAGGGGTTTTATATCTATGCAGTTGTGAATTATACGTGCTTTTTCAAAACCTAACTTTTTGAGATCCTGATACGTAGAAGCCGAAACGGTAATAGTATCCCTTTTTCTGTATAATTTTAAGAAAAGCCTCTCAAGAAATCTAAAAAAGTAACCGAGAAATCCAAACTGCGCATTCCAAAACTCTCCGTACAGTTGATGTATAAGCAATACAGAGTTCTTTAAAAAAAAGGTGAAGTATCCGATACCATTAAACTCATCAAGGATTATCCAGTCTTCTGACTTTTTCAGAGCATACAAAAAGCCGTAAATATGGGTGGTAAGTTCGTTTCCTCTCCTGACAAACTTCACACCTTCAATAACCTCCTCGCTTTGTGTCCCCTTAGGTCTTGAAGAAAACCACTCCACTTTTCCACCTGTCTGCAATACAGCTCTTGCCAGTTCCATAGTATAAGCCTCAGCACCTCCTCTCTGGGGATGCTTTATACACCTTCTGTTGAGTATAAGCACCTTCATGCCATGTAAAGTCCCAAGATCCACAGGGAAAAGAGTATAAGATAAGCCAAAAGTCCCAACTTATTAAAACCTCTTCGTATCACGAAAATTACCGCGGATATCCACCCAAGCAAAGAAAAGACTACTACCAAACTCCAGAAAGTAGAGGGATAAGGATCGTAGTCCATCATACTCTTGAGGTCTTTGTATATAACTTGATACTTATCAGGTTGGGGATTGTTCCGTTCTATGTAAAGCTCCAACTTTATAAGGAGTATTTTATCTTGCAGTGATTTGAGCCTTTCTCCATAAGGTATGTAAAGTCCTCTAAGCTGATAGAGGGCGGATCTGAGCGTTTCGTAGCAAAATAGTTTATGTTCTTTTTCGTTTAGCTTATCGCAAACGTTCCCAATCCTTTTTATAGCTTCGGCATTGTATGGGCTAAAGGGAACGTAATTTAAGAGCGCTCTCTCGTACATAGAAACTGCCATAAGTGGTTTTCCCATAGCCAGAAGCAGGTCACCTTCTTTCAAGAGGTGTCTCTGGTTGTTTATAAGCACATAAACTGCAACTATCACAATTGTCAATATGGGTATGATCCACTTCATTTTTTTATCCTGTTTAAATATTCACTTGTATAGCGGTAATACTTGAACTTTTCTGGTTTGTTGTTTTCCAAAACCGAGCTATACAGATCAATGAGGCTCTTATTTTCTGAACCTACCCTTATGGTGAAGGATTCACCAGGTTTGTTTGTGTCAACGGGTGCGTTTATAGAAACTCTGAACGTATTACCCGTGTATCTCACATCGTAGTCAAGTGTTTGGGTTGCGTGTTTTACGTCAAAGCTTCCTATAAGATAAGCAAAAAAGGGAAGGGAGTAAGTACACAAAAGCATGCTAAAACGGTCATCAGTTATATAGTGAGAACAATCAAGCATGGCGATACTTTCAAGATCCTGCCACTTTAAAAGCTTCTTAGCCCAAAGCTCTTTGGGTACGTTGACATCTTTTGGAACTATGGCGAAGGAAAAGACCCAAAATTGATTTTTCATAAAAGGTGACAGCGGGTTTGGAGGTTTTAAGAATATAACGCTATAGAGCCTCCCAGAGGATGCAAAAAATCCCATATCTCCCTTGAAAAAGTTTGAAAACACGTAACTTTTTTTATACAGATCCAAAGGATAACATCCTCTGGGAATAAGTGTGGAGCTATCAGGTGATAGATAGTCGTTGGAGCATATGTCCTCCCTGTAACGAGCTACATACTTAAAGTACCATGCCTCAAAAGTGTGGTTATCTCCGTATGTTAGGTAAACACTCCCAACAGGTAGGGAAGACAGGATCGCTTTTGACACCGAGTAAGAAACGTAGTTATTGTTAAAGTTTTGGTCTATGAGCCTGTCAAAAACTCCAAAGCCCACTAAGAAAGAGGCAGAAACTGGCACAACTACCCTCAAAAGTTCTGTTCTTTTAAGATACCTAAGGAGAAAACCAAGTCCCAAACCGCAAAAGAGAGAAAAACCCAGAAGCATAGGTAGAAAGTACTGGTGAGCTGCTATATACCACCCATCCATGTTCATTAAAGGATAAGAAAAGGTCATTTTGGCAAGTAGGAGGGAGTAAGTAAGGAAAAAGAGAATAAGAAAAATCCCCAACCTCCTTGAGATTTTGAAAGACTGGTATACACCTAAGAAAAATAGAAGAAAGGTATAAAGGGGGAAGTTATTCTCAAGTATTATAAGAGAGTTCTTTAGTGCATAGTAGTAGCCTGCTGGATCTGTCCACGCATTCTTTATCACATCTGTAGAAGAACCACCTTCGTAAGGCTTTCTCAAAAAGACGGTGAGAAAAGAATTTAGGTCATAGATGGCATTGGGAACAAATACCTTGTTGCCCCTTAGGATCATATGGAGGTTAGCAAAAAAACCAGCAATAAAAAAAGCCAAGCTGAGGGGTAAGTTTCTCAAAACATCTCTCAGATAAAAAAAAGATAACCCTAAAAAGGGAATCACCATCATAATACCAGTGTGATGGTTTGCCAGTGTAAGACCGATCAGAAAGCTTACCAAAAACTGATATCGCCTGTCGTAACCCTCAAGGATAACCTTTATACCTGCATAGAGCATAATGGAGATGATAAAGAGGTTGAGAGGATAAAACTTCATAACTACCGACTGCCCCCAAAAGGAGTAAGAAACTCCAAGGAGAACAACGGAAAACATGGAAACGTACTTATCTCCGGTGAGTCTCAGAAGTATCAGGTAAAGCAGGTATAGGGAAAGAAGAGAAAAGGCAATAGAGACAAGTACCATCCTGAAAGGGAGACTCCCCAAAGGCAAAAAGCTAAAGAGCTTAAGTAATTCCATGTACAAGGGATAGCCTGATGGATGAGCCAGACCCAGCGTGATACCCCCTGAGGCAAACTCACCCGCATCACCTGTATTTAAAACCTTGCTGGAAGATAAAGTGTAGAAGAGCGCAAAAAGGGACAGAAGCAGGTATATCACCTTATGCTGCACCTTATGCTGTTTTGTGCAAATTCACACACCGCAGTGTAGTTATCCACACCTGCCAACATGCCCTTTACGGTACCGCTCGCTACACCGCTTGGCGCACATGTATAGCTTCCATCAAGCAGTATAGTAACTCCTCCTATAGCGGTGTTAACGTTTGAACAGTTTTGTAAACCGTTCAAGTTATAAGGTGTAGGAACATCAACGAACCTGGAAGCACAGTCAGCCATAGCATCTCTGGCGCACGCTGAAGCTATGGATAAGGCAAAATTAGCTACTTTAGCCTTATTCTTATACATCATATAAGAAGGTATAGCCATGGAAGCCAAGATCACCAGCAAGGCTATAACCAAAAGGAGTTCTATAAGCGTAAAACCCCTTTTCATAGGAGAACCCCCCGGAGGGGGCAAAAGCTATATCAACCTTGTATGGTGCATCTTACAGAAGTAGCCGAATAGAAACAGACAGCGGAATAATCAGTTATGCCTGCAAGCGTGGCGACAGCAGAAGTGTTATCAGGTACAGTACCATCAGCATTGCAAGTTCCGCCTGGTTGGGTAAGGGTCACAGTACCACCTGCGGTGGTTACGCTGGTTGAAGAGCAGTTTCCAAGGCTCGCAGGATTTATGGTACCGCTTGGGTTTTCCGTGCAGAAGGCTACCACATCTAACATACAACCTCTTGCTATGGGTTCTGCGTAAGAGCTTACCCTTGCCTTTCTTTGATACTTCATATACTGAGGTATGGCAAGCGATGCCAGAATGGCTATAATGGCTATGACGATCAGAAGCTCAATGAGGGTAAAACCCCTTGAGCTGTTTAGTCTTGCTGACCTACCTGTCATTTGATAGAGTTCCTTCATGACTCTACCCTCCTTTTAAAGTTGTTGATTTTAATATTAACACTTTTGCACCTTCTGTCAAGTATCTTCACGAAAACTTCACGAAAAAGATCAGCAATTCATCTTACCTCTCTTGTGGGCTATAGAGGAATCCTGTCAGACCACCCCACACAAGGTGAAGTATAAAAGTAGAAGCTTGAGCGCTAAAGCTCATAGGTCTTTGAAACCATTCAGCACCACCCAAAGCTCCTATTAAAGAGACTACGATAACAAATATGTGCCATGCAACACCATATATGAGACCCTTCACTATACCCGGTCCGGGCAGTTTGTTCCAAACTGCGGGAGTAACCAAAGGTATGGCAAAGAGGGTGGCATCTATCTGATGATGGATAAACCAAGCGGGATCCTTAAGACCTGGGAACAGCCCAAAAAGTCCGAACCATTTGGCGTATACGCCATCAAGAAGCACCATAGCATAGACACCCATCTGGCTGGCAAAAATAAAACTCCAAAGATTTAAACCTCTCATGGCTAACCCTCCTTGTTTGCTATCCACTCCCAATGTTCTACAGCTTCATTGATAGCTTCCAAATGTTCATTTATCGCATCGTATAACTTCTTCATAAATATTTCGCAACCCTCAACCGGAGCGTAAGGGACGGTACTTTCTATGTGTGTCATAAGTTTTTGCAGATCCCCCCTCAGAAGGTTTAACTTCTCTATGTATGCGGATAGCTTTTCTTTAGGTATATCTTGATCCATCTTTTCACCTCCTTATATGCTTACTCTTCCGTTTTCGTCGTAAAGGTAAAGTTTGCCTTCCTCTTCGTCTTTTGTCCTTTTGTGTGAACCATCGCAGAAGGGTTTATTTTTGGAAAGCCCACACTGACATATAAAGTAAGTTTCTTCTCCTGCCTCGAGCTTGTAAGGACCTTTTTCTGTGTGCTTTATGAGCCTTGCCATTTTTTAAACCTCCTGCTATTATTTTAACCCTTGATATAATGTTGTCAATAACTGACTTTTATGTTATATACTATACTTTATGAAACTTAATAACAAGGAATACCATTGTCCTGTGGAACTTGTTATAGAAATTCTTGATGGTAAGTGGAAACTCCTCATACTTAGGGAACTTATGGGCGGAAAGAGAAGATTTTCGGAGTTAAAGAGATCTATCCCGGGAATAACCCAAAAGATGCTCTCAAAACAGCTAAAAGAACTTGAAAGGCAAGGAATAATTGCAAGGACGCTTTACCCACAGGTACCACCCAAGGTAGAATACTCCCTAACTCCCATAGGTGAAAAATTAAAAAAGGTCTTTGAAACTAGTTCCAATTTTTATTGACAAATCTACCCAAGCATACTATATTGCTCAGTATAAAGATGCATAGAGCCATTCATGTCTCATGCCCTCTGACAAAAAGGAAAAAGGACATTATCAAAAAATTGCTCATAGAATACAGAAAAACCGCAAAAGCCATAGCCGGCTATCAGTGGTTTCTATTCTTCACTCAAGGCTCTTTCAACAGAAAGGCAAACATAAAACATATAAGCTCTAACCTCTCTGAAAGATACAAATACACCATTCAATACCATGTGGTAGTGCCTGTCTTAGACAGCTTTATCTCCAACCTCAAAAACAGATTTGTTGAAGTTGTCAAAAGCTCTAACCTGCCAGAAAAAACTAAGAGGGTTTTGTTATACCTCAATAAAAACAACGAATGGCTCATAAGAAAGTCTGAAAAAGCTGTTTATGTGGAATACAAAAACAAAACTGTTTTTGAATATGACATAACAGAAGAAGAAAGACTGTTAGCCAAGAAGATATTCAAGCATATCCTGAGTAGCTGGAGAAAACCAAAGTTTAAAAAAGTCTCTCTCATACTTGACAGTAAGACTGCCCTGATAGAAGAGCCAGAGAAAGCCACACACTTTGACAGATGGATAAGACTATCTACTTTTGAGAAAGGAAAAACCATTTATCTACCTGTCAAATTTCATGACTACTTTGAGAAAAGAAGAGGTAAGATAACAAACCTAGTCCAGATAGAAGAAGACGGTACTTTAAGGATAGTAAAAGAGATAGAACCAAAGAAAATAGAAGGAGAAGAAATAATAGCCTTGGATTTTGGACTTAGGAACTTTTTAAGTAGCTCAAAAGGGGATATGTTTGGAAGAAGGTTGTATGAAAAGGTTAAGGAGTATGCGGAGAAGATAGATAGACTACAAAGAAACTTGCAAAGACAAGGAATAAAGCCAGCAGAGAGCAAGAGGTTTGTAAGGCTTACAGAAAGGCTGTCTGCATTTATAAAGAATGAAGTAAGAAGGATAATAAACAAGATTGTAAAGCTTTATAATCCGAAAGTGATAGTCATAGAGAACCTCAAGAGCCTTTATAAGAAGTTTTTGTTAGAGTATCCGAAAGCTGTAAAGAAAGTGGTAGTAAGATACGGCTATGGGGAGCTAAAGAGGAAGTTAAAAGAAGTTAAGGAGGAGTATGGTATAGAAGTCATAGAAGTTAATCCAGCCTATAGCTCACAGACATGTAGTTCATGTGGTTATGTAGATAAAAGAAACAGAAAAACGCAAGAGAAGTTTGAGTGTAGGTTATGTGGTAGGAAGCTGAATGCGGATGTGAATGCGTCCAGAAACCTGTCTGACCGTGTCAGATGGGGGATGCATTTA
>JBEULM010000020.1 GCA_041287335.1 Hydrogenobacter sp. | reverse complement strand
TTCTTTTTGTCAGAGGGCATGAGACCTGAATGGCTCTATGCATTTTTGATAAGCTCCTTTTTGGCATAATCTGAGAGCTTTATGGAAGATAACATAGTATGCTTGAGTAAATTTGTCAATAAAAAGCAGAACCAGTCTTTAAGGCTTTCTTCAATGGGATACTGTTTCTTTACTTAGTCTGTTGAATGTGTATGTAATGCCTGCGTATTACTGCTATGCGGAAAGGAGAGGCAACAAGCTGACAGATCAAAGATTTGATTGGGCTTACATAAAGAGGAAACTTATAGAGCTTTCCTGTTATCACAATACAGCCCTTCATTGGAATTTAAAGGAATTAGAACAAGAAAATTTGGTGAAGCTTATTGATAAGGTTAAATTCTATTATTCAAAGCTAAGCTCTAAGTTAGGTATAAAGCTACACAGTTTTGCTGGATTAGACAGGTTTAAGGAACTAATTAGTAAAGATATAGAGGCGTTTAAAGTTAGTTCAAGATTAAAGTCAAAACAAGCTCAAAGAAGAGAAACAAAAACAAGGCAACCTAAGGAACTAGTAAATACCGAATTGAAAACAAAGATAGATATATACAACTACTTAGGTGGTGTATATCATCTAACTGTGGATGAACATAAAGAAAAGGATGGGGTTGTTTATCTCTACGAATGAAAGCATAGTAAAAGCTCTTTACTACCCGGCGTTGATGACATTAAGGATGGTCTAGTAAAAATTTTACTGCTCAAAAGCATAGATGAGTTATATTATGAAGGTAGGCGTATTGATTTCAAAGTGGGGTTAAAATTAACAAGCCCAGAAGGTAATTATGATAATTTAGACAATATCCTTAAATCCCTAAAAAACAGGCAAAAAAGGAGTTTTTATTATGCCTTTTAAAAGAAGCCAAGTACAATGGCTTTGAGGTGGTTTATTATGGGATTAGTGACCTCTCCCCTTAGGTATCCTGGTGGAAAATCAAAGGCGGTAAATTTTTTAAAAAACTTTTTCCCTGTGGATTTTAAGGAGTTAAGGGAGCCTATGTGTGGTGGTGCCAGTATAACCCTTTACTGGGCTCAGGTAAAACCTTTTGTAAAATACATAATTGGCGATAAAAATTTTGACCTTTATTGCTTTTGGAAAGAGTTAAAGGAGAGACCAGAAAAATTGATAAAAGAAATCTTAAGTCTTTGGCAAAGCTATAAAGATGGAAGGAAGCTATACGAGGAGATCCTTCAAAGAAGACCTTACCTTTCTAACGACACGCTACAAAGAGCAGTAGATTTCTTTGTGCTGAATAGGATAACCTTTTCTGGAACTACAGACAGCGGAGGCTACTCGGAAGAAGCCTTTAGGAAGAGATTTACATCAAAAAGTATCGAAAAACTCTATAGCGTAAGCAAAATCCTTCAGAGAATAGAGGTATATCATGGGGATTATAGTCAATTACTAAGAGAAGAAGGAGAAAACGTGGTTATATTTCTTGATCCACCCTATTATTCTTCAAGAGGCTCAAAACTTTATGGAAATAAAGGAACCCTACACACAGAATTTGACCACTATAGACTGAAAGAAGAGGTACTTAAGTGCAAGCATAAAATACTTATAACATATGATAATTCTAAGGAGATAAAAGAACTTTATATAGATTTTTACATTGTAGGGTGGAAACTCAAATACGGTATGGCAAACTATGGAAAAAATTACCTAAGAGAAGGAGATGAGCTTTTGATAGCAAATTATCCTTTAGAGAGTTATTTAGAGAATTTACAAAAGCAACCCAGTATGTTTCAAAAAGTAGTTATCTATACCTCTTGGGCATAAAACTTTAAAAATTTACAAAATAGGCTTGAATTCTTTTAGAAAGTTGTATAATTTACCTTATCAGTAAGGGCGATTAGCTCAGAGGTAGAGCGCCATCCTCACACGATGGAGGTCGGAGGTTCAAGTCCTCCATCGCCCATTTTAAACCCTTGCCTTTCAAAGCCTTGAAAATAGCCCCTTTCAAAAACCTTGTCTTTCAATGGAAAATTTCCAAAGCCTTGTCAGTCAATAACTTGAATAGCCCATTATGACCCACTATGACCCACAAAATTACATCAGATTTTCAATCTTTTTTTTCAATATCTCTAAGCCTTGTCTATCAAAGGTTTAAAGGGGGTTTAATTTAACACGTTAAAGGAAATGGCAGGAAAGCTCTGTCAGTCAAGGCTTGGATAAGTTTTTTAGATTTTTTAACTTTCTGGTCAGAAATCGGAAAGTTTGGAACTATATCATAGCCAAGTGCTTGACTCTCAAAGATTTCTAATCTTTCTAACTTTCTACCTATATATACCCAGAAAGTTAGAAAGTTTAGTTAATCATACTCAAATTTTAGAGGTTAACCATGTCTATCTTCGTAAAGCCTTAAAAAGTCCACCACATTCAAAACAAAAATAATAGAGGCTTCTGTTGTTCTTTTTTCCTGACTGAAAAATTATTTGCGACCAGTATTTCATCGCATTTTACCAATTTTTGAAGTGTTTCAAAATTTGTAAAAATAAATACCCACTTATAATCCTGTGTCAAGCTGTCCTTGTGTCCTTGACCTCTTATCCACTTTTCTGGGGAATTCCTCAGAAAAACCTGTGAAGGTATAATTACAGGTAAGAGCTGAACTGTGGACACGGAACAAACTCGGCGAATGGCTCAGGGAAATGAATAAATTATTAAGCAATAACCAGGCGGTTATATACCACCCTTCCCCGGGCTAAGCGACTCATTGCAACCTACAGCGTTTTATATAAGCCTTTTGAGTTAGGAAGCTGGCGTATATATCTGCTGGCTGGCGTGGAGAAGGTAAAGCTCTTATGATTGATCCTTCAGGATATAAGGATGATGACTAAAAAACTGTGGTATATTATAAATTGTAATTTGTAATAAAAGTTGCTAATCTACCGTGTGAAGTTGAAAGAGGATTTATGTTTGATATAATATCCCGTAACGGAGGGAAAAATGAAAAGCAGTTTCCTTTTGATGATTAAAATATGGGGGATTTGTAATGAAGAGAAAAAAGGTTTTTATATCCCTCCTCGGAACAGGACCTTACAGTGAGACCTCCTATATCCTCGGAAAGAAGTCTATGAAAACGAATTATGTGTCATACTTCCTATGTAAAGAAGTGGTAAAACCCGATAGCATAATCATAATAGGCACACAAGAATCAAAATGGGAAGAATATCCAGATAAATACTTTCCCCAGAAATACAAAAAGGTATTGATTCCTTATGGAAAAAACGAAGAGGAACTGTGGGAAGGATTTAAAGAAGTTATGCAGGAAATTATACAAGAAGTTAGGGAAAGTGAAGTTTATTTTGATATAACTCATGGTTTTAGAAGCATTTCTTTATTCATATTTACCGTGATAAGACTTATTAACATTATCGAAAATGCAGAAATTAAGGGTATTTTCTACGGTATGTATGAAAGAGGCAGTCAAGAAGCGCAAGTAGTAGACCTAAAACCCATGCTTGATCTTGACAACCTTATATATTCCTTTAAGACTTTTTTAGATTATGGAGATGTATATTCTCTAAGTGAATACTTGGAGAAGTACTTAAGTGGTTTAGAGAAAGATAAACAAAAAGATTATTCTGGGATAAAGGCGTTGAGTAAAGTATTAAAAACTTTGAGTAATGCGTATTTTACAAATGCTCTAAGGGTGTATCCTAAAAAAATATCGGACATAGAAGACATTCTGCAGAGGCAAAACATCAAAAGCACATTTGAAAAGGACCCAAGAATGTATGCGGTAAGTTTGCTTTTTGACAAGTTTAAAAAGAGCGAGTATTACACTCTTAAAGGTTATAAATTTGAAAATCTTGAAGATTACACAAGTTTTGCTTCTCTTTATATGAAAACCAAAAGGTTCAGCCAAGCATTAGAGGTGCTTAGGGAAGGTTTTATAAGTTATTTAGCGCAATCTTGTGGTATTAAAGAATCAGATAGGAAAAAGTTGGATTCACTGCTGGGTGCTTTGCAGGATATTAAAGATGATAATATTGAAGATAAAAGCATAAAAGAAATCGTAAAAATGATAAGAGATATAGCTTCTAATATTAGTCATTTAAGAAACGCAGCATCCCATGCTTTTACTTCAGTGGAAGACGACAAAGCTAATAGTATGGTTAAAGATATAGAGGAAAGAATAAATAATATAATTCAGGACCTTACCAACTTGAAAGAAAAAGGTTTAAGCCAAGAAATATGCAAAATACTCATAGATTTGTCAGAAAAAATAAAGGGCAGGCTATGAAAAAGCTAACCTTTGAGCTTGAATTCATAACACCAGCCTTCATAGGGAGAGCGAACCCGAAAAATGCAGAGCTTAGACCTGCAAGCTTTATAGGACTTTTGAGATGGTGGTATTGTAAAATGCTACAGGCTAAAATAAATAGCACAGATAGTATATACGAAGAGTAGAGCAAGCTGTTTGGCAATCAAGAAATCTCTTCTATATTCTGGTTTAAAATTAAAAATCCTGCTGGTAGGCCTATTGATAAAGAACAACTTAGATTAGATAAAATAGAAATCAAGCCTGTAATATCATACCTTGGATACGAGAACATACTAATTTTCAGAAAAATGAGAATAGAAGAAAATACAAAATCTTCCCTACCAGCCATCCTATACCATCCCTGCCATTAGAGTGTGTTTATTGTACCAACCTTGCTCCTCCTTTGCATTTCTTGGATCATGAAGTTTTTTGTAAAGCCTAGTAAGCACAAGGGAACCACCAAAGGAAGAGCCTGTTTGAAACACAGGACACACAGAGTCGCGTATACTACATAGGATACATTCATGGCTTCTTGAAACCTTCGCAATATCTTCTGGCAAGACTTCGTATCTTTCTGAAGGCATAAGCCAGACTTTTGCAAGCCTGAGTCTCTCATATACAACTTCATGTTCTACCGCCAGGTCTCTATCTCCTTCTATACCCTCATCCTTCACTATAGGTATAATGCTAACTTTCTTAGAAGCTTCTTGAGTGAGTATATCATACACCCTTGCATAAGGGTAGCTTCTTGTCCTTTTTGGAGATACCCATAAACACACCGCTACGTTATAACCATTTACCTTGACTAAAAACCTCGTTGGAGCTTTTTGTATGCCTAAGGGATGAAAATCTACTGCAGGAATTTCTATCCTATTTATGAACTTATAAGATAGACCCTTTTTAATATAGCCAATAAACTCTACTGTCATAATGCTTTCTTTATCTTGCTTTTCCTCCATTTCATACGAAATTATACCTGATATTATCGAGGGAAAATGCCAGATGGGAATTTTTTTACAAGCTCCTTATTGATCCCTTTAATGAGTCTTGCTATATACGAGCCAATTTCTCACCTGACGTATATCACAGGAATTTGTATCTGTGAAAGTGTTTTCTGTGTGTGGTAAAATAGTCCAATTGAAGTATGAAGGAACTATTGTAAATTGTGAGGAGTTAAGCTACAGCATCTACGATTTTGGAGTGAAAGGTCAAGTGTTTTGTTATGGTGTATCATCATGTTTTTGAGGATAGGCTTGGGTTTTGATTCGCATGAATTTGAAGAAGGTAAGCCACTTTATCTTGGTGGTGTGTTGATAGAGCATACAGCGGGTTTTAAGGGGCATTCAGACGGTGATATTTTACTTCATGCTATAACTGATGCCCTTTTGAGCGCTATTGGTGAACCGGACATCGGTGAGCTTTTTCCTGATAGAGATGAGAGATGGAAAAACGCTTCATCTGAAGTGTTCTTAAAGGAAGCTCTTAGAAGAATGAGAAACAAGGGGTTTAGTATAATAAATCTTGACTGTGTGCTTGTTATGGACGATCCCAAAATATCTCCCTACAAAAACATTATAGTAGATAACCTCTCCAGGATAATGCATGTAGACAAGACAGCCATATCTATAAAAGGAAAGAGAAGGGAAGGTTTTTGTAAAGATAAGGGTGCTGTATGTTACTGTGTTATCCTTTTAGGTCATGAAAGTTAATCTTGTCCTTTCCGGTGGTGCTTCAAGAGGTATAGCTCATATAGGGGTAATCAAGGCTCTTGGGGATATGGGATTTCAAATTGAAGCTATAAGCGGGGTGAGTGCTGGAGCGCTCGTAGGTGCTTTCTATTGTGCAGGCTACACTCCTGAAGAGATGCTCAGGATAGTAAAAGCGACCGACTGGATAAAGGTTATACGCCCAAAGGTGCCAAGATACGGATTTTTCAGTTTGAGCAAAGCGGAAAAGTTCTTGAGAAAGTATTTGGAGGTGGAACGTATAGAGAACCTTAAAAGAGAACTTTACATAGGTGTGCTGGACATAAAAAGCGGTAGGAGCTTTCACTTTAATGAAGGACCACTCTATCCTATACTTCTGGGAAGCTGTGCGCTTCCGGGTATTTTTGAACCCATCAAGTATGAAGATTACATATTAATTGATGGTGGTGTTACCAACAACTTACCTGTAGAACCTCTTTTGGAGAAAGAAGGTATATTGATAGGCGCGGACGTTAACCCTACCAATACTTTAGAAAAGGTAAGGAGCATATTTCACATAATAGCGAGGAGTTTTCTACTCGCTGTGAGATCAAATGTAGAAAAAAGGAAAGAACTATGCCATGTAATTATACAGCCAGAACTTCAGAACTACTCCGTCATAGATTTTTGGAGGGCGCAAGAGATATACACACTCGGTTACAAAAAAACTTTAGAGGTGATGAGCGCATATGTCAAATAGGCTACTTATTGATCACGATGAGAGCTGGCGATCCGTTGCAAAAAAAGTTACAAAGCTCGCTTTCCCTATAATACTCTCAAACCTACTTTACACCATAGAGAGTGCCTTTTCCATAATACTCGTTTCTGGTCTTTCCGCAACTGCCGTTGCCGCTGTTGGTTACTCCGCGAGCATGTTGTGGTTTATTTACTCCTTAATGGCTCTTTCCTACACTGGTACCTCCGTTTTGGTAGCTCAAATGACAGGTGCAAAAAAAGATCCCTCCCCTGCTTTACTCTGGGGTTTGATCTTATCAATCCTTACAGCCTTACCCCTTACTTTTACTGGTACAAATCTCGTAACTTTCCTGATGGGTGAGTTTGGTGCGTCAAAAGGCGTCACAGCCTTAGCAAAAGAGTATCTTGACCCTATTTTCACTTTCATAATTGTGGGTTTTATCACAAATACCCTTTATGCGGCATACAATGGCTATGGAGACACCAAGACACCTTTTAAGGTGGCACTTATTATGAATTTCGTTAATATATCAAGCGCTTACCTTCTCATATACGGAAACTTAGGATTTCCCAGACTTGAAACTAAGGGAGCAGGATGGGGAATCGCCCTTTCCGAACTTGTTGGGCTTGCAGTTTACATTTACCTTTACATCAGAGGAAGGAAGCCCTTTCCTATATGTTTGTCCTTTAGCAAAGATGTTCTTATAAAGATCTTACGTGTGGGTACCCCTACAGCTCTTGAAAGAGCTTTTTCCAGCTTATCTTTTAACATATTTGTAGGCTTTCTCGCGAGCTTTGGTGATAAGGTGCTTGCTGCTCACCAAATAGGACTAAGGGTTGAGAGCGCCTCCTTTATGATAGGTTTTGGATTCATGACAGCATCCACCACTCTATCGGGTCAAAATTGGGGGGCTAAAAATTATGCGGGTCTTGATTATGGCGTAAGAATAACCGCACATGTAACAGCTCTCACAATGGGTTTTATGGGTCTTCTTCTGCTTTTATTCCCTCACTACTTTTCCCTGATCTTTACAAGAGACAGTCAAGTTACAAGGTATGCGGTTTATTATCTGGTGATAGTAGCTCTATCACAACCTCAGATGGCTTACGCGAGCATATATTCAGGTGCCTTAAAGGGCATGGGGAAAACTTACATACCCCTCGGCGTCAACCTCATATCTTTCTGGCTTTTCAGGATCATACCGTCTTATTTGCTCCTTAGGCAATTTCACACACCCTTAGTTCCCTGGATATTTATGAGCTTTGAAATGAGTATGCGTGCCATCATTTTTTATTGGGCATACAAAAGGGAGATAGCTAAGTTTTTGAGTTCAAGAACAAAAGGAGGGAGGTGTATAAAAGTACAACCTGAAGGAATAAAAAAATGATCACTTTGATAACTGCTATTTGTGGAAACACAAACCTAACGAAAAAACCGGATATGTTATCAAGAAAAGACAATAAAAAGAGGGAACTGCCGATCAAAATCCTTCCCTTAGAACTTGTGAAAAGAAGTAGGTGAGCAACAGCCAAAGAGTAAACAGCCATAGAAAGTATGTGAGGATAAAAAATCTTAAACATACCATCAAGTGTCTTAGGCTTTGAAAAGGTGGAAGGATTCCCCAGATAGTAACTTTTTATACTTTCAGGTGTAAAACCCATTTTTGAGAAAAAAAGTGGAAAATTTACAATGGTAAAGAGTAACAAAAAGAAAGAGAATACAAAAATTATAAACTTGATATTTGACATACCTGTTGGCTTGTTATCACCCATAAAGATAAGAAAAAAGAGTGTCAGCAAAATAACCATCCCGCTAAAAGCTTGAAACAAAAAGAAAGAAATCAGCTTTATATATATAAAGAGTGGTGAAAAATACAATACAAAGATGTCAGAAAGTATAAAAGTTACCGCAGAAAGGGTACTTATAGCTATAAAAGTTATCTTCAATTTTTCTGGAAATGAGGAGAGTAAAAAAAGTGAAAAAAGCACCAAAAGATAAAAGGCTTTTAAGAATATTTCCACATGCATATCCTCAAAAAGCTGTGCAAGAGAGATCTTTTCAGGAAAATTGGGATCTCCAAAAAAGTACCTGAAGATTGATGAGTAAGTAAAGCCATACTTATTATAAAAAAAGAACCAGGAACTGAGCCAGTAAATGAGCAATAGGACAAGAAAGGTAAGTACCAAATAGTAAAGAGGTCTGTTCTCTTTTATATTAGCAGATATAAAAAATCTCATCTTTCACCTCCAAATATAACCTTCCACATAGCAAGGACCTTTCTTGTGTTGTCCGTTATGGCTCTTGATGTGAGGGTGGCTCCTGTCATGTTTGGAATATCTTTCCTCAATCTAAGGCTTTCTGGTGTTAACTCCTTACCTCTGAAAAGCCTTAGCCAATTTTCGTCGGGCATATACTCTAAAGGTTCGTTAAAGGAGAGGACCTCTATCAGATCTATTTTTCCATCAGGTGTTATTGTGTAAAGTACCACTTCTGGGTGAGTTCTAACTGTATGGCTGTCTATGTATGCATATCCGATCACGTTGTTTCCCTTTTTGGCTATATACCAAGAGATGAGCCTCGTTCCAAGTTTCATACCAGAGAGTCTCTCTATCTTTTCCAACTGGTCCTTTGATAGAATTAGGTTTTTCACTTCAATCTTAGCGCCGGGGAAGGCATCCTTTAAAGCTTGTTCTGGAGTTTTAAAATCTCTCGCAGTACCATCCGTAGCAAAACAAATAAAGCAAAAGATCATGCTCATGAAAAGACACCATCTGCACATGCTTAACATATTTTAATACTTACCTCATAAACAGAATTGTTTTTATAATCGCCCATATGCTTGACTCCTTTATCCCCGTCTCTTTAAGCTCCGAAAGTCTTTCAAGGGAGTTTCCTCCAAAGGATACACCGAAAGGTCTATCAAACACATCCCTTCCAAACCTAAAGGCTTGAGCCTTAACAATTCTAAAATACTGCTTGTCTATGCCATAAGCCCTTTCGGAAGATGGTAGAAAAAGCTCTGGCTTTATATAGCCTTGCTCATCAAGGTAGTTAATCAGGCTTGGGTTGGTAATTATGTTGTCTTCAGGAGACAATATAAAGGATATTTTACTGGGGTCTTTGCTAATTTTTAAAAGTATTTCTTGGTTGCTTCTAAAGTGGTCTCCACCGTTTGTCATAGAAAAGTAGAGTTGATACTCTCCTTTTACAAACTCTATAAGCTTTTTCAAGGCTTCTCCTACGTTTCCTTCATAGCTCGCATAGTTCCAGTCCTTTATGTTTTTCACGCTCAGGTTGTAATCTTGCTCCATCCATCCGCCAGAGCCTGGCACTTTGCGCCAGTAGGTAAAGGTAGCATCCACCGTGCCAGCTATACCACCATGGCAAGAAGTGCAGAACTTCATCTCCTCCGCACTCTGCGGTCTTAGGTTTCCTTCCTTATCCTCTATAAACCCAGCCATGAGCCAGTTTTTACTCAGATTAAAAACCACTCCCTTATCCCAGTAAAACTTTTCTTCTTCCTCCTCTTCATCTTCACCCTTTGATACATCTGCGTAGGTTATCTTTTTCATGTACCTCATCTCTTTTATACGGAGAGCCTTAAAGGAGATTGTGTTTTGCGGGTCAAGGTAGTAAAGGGGATGGGCAAACTCGGTGCCGGGAGGATACTGATAGGCCACCACAGGCACATCCTTTGCATCGCCTTCGTAATAGGCAGGCATGGTAAAGTCACCCACATCTGTTCCTTTGCATATATCACCTACCTGCACGCCTTTTACCGCACACTCCACTATGGCAAGGTTCCTCTTGTAAGTGTTTATGTCAAAGTTTTCTTTTCTTTTTCTAAACTCTTCAGGCAGTCTTATAAGGGTAGAATCTATCCTGCCGTTGGTGGGGAAAAAGCCTGGGAAGGGCTTCCATTTGAAGACCCTCCAGCCTGTATGCTCGCCTGTCTGAGGGTCATGTATAAAGCCTTCTTGGTCAACTACTTGAGGGTTTATCTGATAGCTACCCTCTGAATACATATAAAGGGGTGGTACATCTGGAAAGTACTTTAGGTCTCCCTTGCCTCTTTGGAGGTAGGCGGGCGTCCAGTTGTCCTGCCTTATCCATGCCTGTATTTCTTGGTCTGCGGGAGGGGGTACTTCCTTTAAAGTAATATCTGGTCTTATAGCGTTGAGCCATGGGTTTCCAAGCCTTAGTATGCTTTCAGGAAAGGAGTAGTTAAAGGTAAGGTCAAAGTCATTCACTTCGTTAACGTAGGGTGTATTTGCTTGCGTGTGGCACACATAACAGGGGTTGGCTATAGCCTTTCCATACCTCACTATGCCTGTGTCTGTATAACACTCTAAGGGTATGTTAGGCTCTGGATTGGCAAAGTTTGAAGTGCTTATCATATTGCTCTCACCTTTGCTTGAAGTGTCTCCACCACCGCACGCATACAAAAACAGAGCGCTCATTAACAGGTACTTTTTCATGCTTTGCCTCCTAAAACATCCATCCAAGGGCAAGTCTGTATATGTTTTGCTTTTTGGCATCCTTTGGTGCATATCTTACATAGTCTGCCTTTAGGGCTACAAGGGGATGGGGCTTGTAAGAGAGACCAAAGTTAAAGACCTGTACCTTACTTCCTTGAGGTTTTTCAAAACCTTGAGGGACACTGGCGTGCGTGTTGTAGTTTTCATATATGCCAAAAAGGTAGAGCTGTTGGTCGGACACTTTAAAGAACCTCAAAATGTCGTAAGCCACTTGTGTATAAAAGCCATAAAACCTTTTTGGAAAGGTAGTGCATTGACTTGTGTCTCCCAGGAGTGTGCAGGCAGGGTTTGTGCTTATGGCTTTTGAAACCTTCTGAGCGTCCGAGACACTTCCATAAGCTCCTACAAACCTTACATCCCATCCTTCATACTGCCACCAAAGGTGCGGAGAAAAAAGGCTTATGCTCCCAAGCCTGTTGCCCTCTTCGTCCTGAATACCACCTGTAAAGGTGCTGGCACCCACCTTTGCGTTTAGAGGAAGACTGTAATCTAACCTGCCCGTAAAGGCTATTTGGTCAGCCGAAGCCTTAAAGCCCTTCTGCTTAAAGCCTTGAAGTAGCTCGCCCTTTTCAACCTTTTCACCAGCCTCTTCATTAGGCTTAAGACCGTTTGTGATATAAGCTCTGTATTCTAAGGCTCCCAGCCTTCCATAAGCTCCAAAACCCAGCTCCCTCCAAGTGGTAGGAATTATTACCCTCTCTAAATAAGGTCTATCCACGCTCGGAAAAGTTGGAGGCTCGTGATATTCGTTTATTATGCCTACAGGAACAAGAAGGAGACCACCCCTTATACCAAACTTTTCGTTAAAGTTGTAGTCTATAAAGGCAAATTCAACAGCTGTTTCTCCGCTTTCCTCTTTGCCTTCTACAAAGGCATGCTCCCACTCAATCTCTGAATTAAACTTTAGCTTTTCGTTAAAGGCATATCCAAAGTAAAGTACGAGCCTTTTGGCATCTACACTGTTTTTAGGCTTTTTGTCTGAGTTGTGAAGAAAATGTATCTCACCATAACCTCCTATGGATACGCCCTTGGGATTTAAAAGGGCTTTTGAGGCGGCAGGTCCAAGTCCAGAATAAGATTTGATTTCAAGTTGAGGAATAGCTATCTCAAGGCGCAACTTCCTTATTTCTTCTTTCAGTACTTCTGTTTCCTGTTTTGTTTCCTCACTTTTTTTCTGATCCTCTTTGAGTTTTTGTACCTCCTCTTGAAGCGCTTTGATCTGATCCTCTAATTGCTTTATCCGATCTTCCGTAGATTGAGCAAAAACCGTAGTGGAAAATAGCGCGGAAAGAAGAAGAACCCTTTTCATCTCTCTACCTCCTAAAAAATATTGAGATTTAGTGTCTAAAAGTTTACAGGAATTGAGATTAAGTGTCAATATGATACATATCATACAAAAAGGGGTAAAGATCTATACCTGCTATAAAGGCTTATAATTTTTATTATGAAGTTTCCAAAGCTAAGGGCACGTAGATTAAGAAGGAAAGAAGGTATAAGACGTTTGGTAAGAGAAACCAGCTTAAGTCATGAGGATCTGATATGTCCTGTATTTGTTCGTTATGGAGAGGGTGTTATTGAAGAAATACCTTCCATGCCCGGCGTGTTTAGATACAGCCTTGATAAAGTGGTTGATGAGGTAAGGAAAATAAGGGATCTTGGTATACCTGCTATCATACTTTTTGGTATTCCCGAACATAAAGATGAGGTAGGGTCTGATACGTGGAATGACGAAGGGATAATACAGAAAGCCTTGAGGCTTATTAAAGAGGCTGTTCCGGACATTTATGTAATCACGGATGTGTGCTTTTGTGAGTACACCACACATGGGCATTGTGGGGTGGTAAAAGACGGTGATGTGGAAAACGATATGACTCTTGAAAACCTTAAAAAGCAGGTTGTATCCCACGTAAAAAATGGTGCTGATATGGTCGCTCCCTCGGGTATGATGGATGGAATGGTAAGGGCGATAAGGGAGGCTTTGGACGAGTCTGGCTTTTACCATACACCTATAATGGCGTATTCTGCCAAATTTGCGTCAGCTTTTTATGGACCCTTTAGGGAAGCAGCCGAATCTACACCCGCTTTTGGAGATAGAAGAACTTACCAGATGGATCCTGCAAATGCAAGGGAAGCATTGAAAGAGATACTTTTGGATGTTGAGGAAGGTGCAGACATAGTCATGGTAAAGCCTGCTCTCTCTTATTTGGACATAATATACCGTGTAAGGGAAGCTACTTTACTTCCTGTATGTGCATACAACGTAAGCGGTGAGTACTCTATGATAAAAGCCGCCGGAAGGCTTGGGTGGATAGACGAAAAAAAGGTCATGTGGGAAGTATTAACATCTATAAAGCGCGCTGGTGCAGATATGATAATAACTTACTTTGCAAAGGATGTGGCAGAGTTGATAAATAGAGGTGGTATATGACATGAAGTACTATATAAAGACCTTTGGCTGTCAGATGAATTTCAACGATAGCGAGAGAATAAAGGGTATTTTACAGACTCTTGGGTATGAGGAAGTCCAAAACTGGAAAGAAGCCGATATAATCCTTATAAACACGTGTACTATAAGGGAGAAACCTGACCAAAAGGTATTTTCCCATTTGGGTGAGTACAAAAAGGTAAAGGAAGAAAATCCTAAAGCTATCATAGGCGTTTGCGGATGTCTCGCTCAGAGGATGGGTTTTGAGCTTGTTCAGAAGGCACAGGTAGTGGATATAATGTTTTCAAGTTTTAACATACATCAATTGCCTGAACTTATACAACAAGCGCAGGCAGGATACAAAGCGATCGCCATACTTGAAAATCCCCCAGAAGATGAAGAGAAGCTCTGGAACTATCCTACAGTTAGAGAAAATCCTTACTGCGCGTATGTAACTGTAACGAAAGGCTGTGACAAAAATTGTACCTATTGTGTGGTTCCCAAAACGAGGGGAAGGCAAAGATCAAGAAGTATGGAGAGCATAATCAGGGAGGTAAAACGGCTCGTGGAAGATGGTGTGAAGGAGATCCATCTTTTGGGACAAAACGTTACCGCATGGGGTCAGGATATAGGCAGGCACTTTTCGGAACTTTTATATGAAGTTGCGCAAATTGAAGGTGTAAAGAGAATAAGATTCACTACAGGACATCCCAAAGACCTTGATGAGAAGATAGTAAAAGCCATCTCTGAAATAGATAAGGTATGTCAGCATATACACCTTCCAGTACAAGCAGGTTCAAACAGGATACTAAAACTCATGGACAGAGGATACACAAAGGAAGATTACCTTGAGAAAATACGGATGCTTAAGGAATATGTGAAAGGCATAACTTTCTCAACAGACGTTATAGTGGGCTTTCCCACAGAAACAGAGGAGGACTTTGAGGAAACGCTTGATGTCCTAAAAAAGGTAAGGTTTGAACAAGTATTTTCCTTTAAATACTCGCCAAGACCGGATACACCAGCTTACTCTATGGAAGGTCAAGTGCCTGATGACATAAAGACGGAGAGAATGACCAGACTTTTGGAGCTTCAAAAAACCATACTCGCGGATATAGCAAAATCCTACGAAGGTACTGTTCAAGAAGTACTTATTGAAAGCTTTGAAGATGGAAATAAATTAATAGGTAGGACAAGAACAAACAGGTGGGCAAGTATGAATGGTAGTGAAGAACTACTCGGGAAGATTGTAAAGGTGAAGGTTATAAAATCGTATCCTTTCAGTATGGAATGTGATCTGCTGGTTGAAAGTCAAGGAGGTAACTGAAATGATAGAGATGGTGGTACACGGTGTAACTTTAGATCCTGTTTCTCAGATGCCTATAGTGGTACTTAGAGCAAAAGATAATGAAGAGATACTACTCCCTATATGGATAGGCATTTTTGAGGCTGATAGCATAGTTAGAGAACTTCAAAAAGTAGAACCACCCAGACCTATGACTTACGAACTTTTAAAAAGCATAATTCAGCAGATGGGTGGTGTAGTGGAAAAGATCGTGATAACTGATCTACGTGATAGCACTTACTACGCGGAAATACACATAGCCTACGGGACAAATACCCTAATAGTGGATTCAAGACCGAGCGATGCTATAAACCTTGCTTTGAGGTTTGAAGCCCCCATATATGTTGAGCAAGAAGTACTTGAAAAATCAAAAGTTCCTAAACCAGAAGAAGATGAAGAGAAGGAACGACTCAAAGAATGGCTTGAGAACATAAAACCCGAAGACTTTGAAAAGGGTCTAAGCTGATAGAGCCTTATTTAAGCAGTTGTACATTACATCCGTTGAAGGAGTACCGATATCTACGATTGGTTCCACAAATTCTATCTCACCGATTTTTCCCAAGTGATCAAGAAGTATCTTATAAACCTTTATTAGTCCTTCTTCAAAGCAGATACCCTCATGAAACACGTAAAGATCGAGATCTTCCCTGTATGTGGCAAGACCATAGTGTGAAAGATCCTTTAAGGATATGTCCGTACCGACCGCGTAAGCCTGAGCAAGCTTAAGAGCCATCTCTTGGGGCAGGTATTCCTTAGCATAGCACTCCATATCCACGCTTTTGAGCTTTTCATCGCTGGGAATCGCCACCACATATAATGCTCCTTCTTCCTTTATCTCACCACCTTTATAGTGTGCCCTGAGTTGTATGTAATATACCCAAGATCTCATAACACATCTCCTTAATGCATACTATCTTCAAATCTTTATAATAAAAACTCTTCTCTCCTGTGTTTATGACAAAAGCGCTAACTTCTTTCTGTGGAAACCGTTTTCTTATCTCTTCTATTTGCCTTTGAACCTGTTCGTAAGTTCTTTTTAACCTTTCACCTTTTAATTTTCCTGCCTTTACTTCAAGTATAAGAACTTTCTCCTCATGCATTACCAAAAAATCAATGTTTCCGTATTTTATTTTCACATCGCTCTTTAGTAAGGCTTTAAATGGCACACAAGTTTTTAAAATCCCTTCAACATACTCTTCTACCTTCCTACCAGCTTTGTAATTTTCTGCCCTTCTTGCATAGTTTAGAAAGACAAACAGCAAAGGTAGGCTAAGCGCCATACCCACCCAATATGGAAAGGAACCCTTAAGGGAAAGGAGTACGGGAAAAGGGAAAAATAGCACGACAAAAACAGCCAACAGCTTAAATTTCCACTCCATCCACCTGAGATAGTATCTCATCTCATACGCCTAAAAATAAGTTATACAAAAAGATGATAGGAGGGTACATGATCCTGCCCAGTACTCCTGTAAAGAGTAATATCGTTATAATTAAAAAGCCGTACATCTCAAATCTGTAAAAGATTTCCCAATATTTGAGAGAGAAAAAACTCATGACAGCTCTTGATCCGTCAAGTGGCGGTATAGGTATGGCATTAAATACAGCCAAGACAACATTTATAAGCACCGATTTGGCGCAGAATATAGCTAAAGGCAGAGTCACCACGTTTCCAAGAAAGTCCAAGTAACCGGCATCTATGAATCTGTATAAGATGCCGGAGATTAAAGCCAGAAAGAGATTCATTCCCACACCTGCTATAGAGACAAAAAAAGTACCAACCTTAAGATCCCTAAACCTGAGGGGATTTATTGGAACGGGCTTTGCCCAACCAAAGAGTATGGGTGATCCGAGTATTATGAACATAGCGGGGAGAATTATGGTGCCGAAGGGATCTATGTGAGGTATGGGGTTTATGGTGAGCCTTCCTGTCTCTTTTGCTGTTGGGTCTCCCATCTTATAAGCCATCCAGCCGTGCGCATACTCATGAAGTATAACAGCCATCATAATAGCTGGCACTGTGATGATAGCTTCTCTGAGATCCATCTTCCTGATTATAACAAAAGAGAAGATACTGTGTGCTATAATTTTACTCATGTTTTGTATAGATCTCTCGGGGAGAAGAGCACTCGTTACAGGCTCCACGAGAGGCATAGGTAGAGCTATAGCCGAATATCTGGCTCAAGCTGGATCAAGCGTTATAATTACCGGGAGGGAAAAAACAAAGGCTGATGAAGTGGCAAAGGAACTGAGTGAAAAGCATTCGGTAAAAGCTTTGGGACTTGGTTTGAGGCTTGACGACCCCGATTCAATAAAAAAGGGTTACGAGGAGATAGAAAAACTCATAGGAGGCGTAGATATACTCGTAAACAATGCAGGTATAACTAAGGATAAGCTTTTTTTGAGAATGTCCTTAGAAGATTGGGAGGAAGTGCTTAAAGTTAATTTGACTGGTACGTTTTTGATAACCTCCTTAGCTGTGAAAGGTATGATAAAAAATAGATGGGGTAGGATAATAAATGTATCTTCAGTGGTTGGCTTTATGGGAAATGTGGGACAGGTCAACTACTCTGCAACAAAGGCAGGTCTTATAGGTTTTACCAAAAGTCTTGCCAAAGAGCTTGCAAGCAGGAACATAACGGTCAATGCTGTTGCACCTGGCTTTATAGAGACGGATATGACATCAGCCCTTTCTGATGATATAAAGCAGAGCTATCTTAAGAATATCCCTTTGGGAAGGTTTGGTCTCCCAGAGCATGTGGCTGGTGCGGTACTTTTTTTATGCTCTTCGCTTGCGGATTACGTTACCGGAGAAGTCATACACGTAAATGGTGGTATGTATTGAGTTATGAAGCTATTTATCGTTGAGTCTCCTACAAAAGCTAAAACCATCGCTAAGTACCTGGGTAATGATTGGGTTGTGAAGGCAACGTTAGGACATATAAAGGATTTACCGGAAAATGAGTTGGGAATTGATCTTGAAACACTTGAGCCAAGATACGTGTGGCTAAAGGGTAAAAGGAAGATTCTTGACAGTATAAAAAGGCTCGCAAAGAGAGCTAAGAAAATTTACATAGGTACTGATCCGGACAGGGAAGGTGAAGCTATAGCCTACTTTATAAAGGAGGAGCTTTCTGAAATCAACAGATACCTCTATAGAGCCATTTTTTACGAGGTTACAAAGTATGCCATTTTAAAAGCAGTGGAAACATCAGGAGACATAAACCTCAATCTGGTACACGCACAGTTTGCAAGAAGGATACTTGACAGACTCATAGGATATAGACTATCACCTTTCCTTTGGAGAGATTTGGGGGGGAGAGGTTTATCGGTAGGAAGGGTACAGTCTCCAGCTCTCAGGCTTATAGTGGAAAGAGAGAGGCAGATTCAGAGCTTCAAAAGAAGGAAGTACTACTACCTGAAGGTAGAGTTTGAAAAGGATGGTGTGAGCTTTTTTGCAGTTTTAAATCAGAGGTTTGAAAAAGCGTCAAATGCAGAGCCTTACTTAAAGAAATTGAAGGATGTTGTGTTTGTAGTAAAACAGATAGCTAAGAATACACAAAAGGAAGCTCCACCTAAGCCTTTTAATACAGTGAGCCTTCAGGCTGAAGGAAGCAGGAGACTCGGATTGAGCGTAGATAATGTCCAGAAGATAGCTCAAAGGCTATACGAAGATGGACACATAACTTATCCGAGAACGGATAGTTACAGAATAAATAAACAGAAAGCCGAAGAATTCATGTCTTTTATAGAAAAAGCCTATGGAAAAGAGTATGTGGGAAAGTTAAGATCATACAGGGATAAACCTCTGGCTCAGGGAGCGCACGAATGTATAAGACCTACAAATCTGAATAAAAAACCAAGAGGTGAACTGGATCTGAAACTTTGGCATCTTATAACCTCAAGGACTCTTGCAAGTCTGTCCTCAGATGCTTTGAGGGAAAAAACTATCGTAAAGCTGTATCCCTTGACAAGAGAAGATCTTGAGTTTGTTGCCGAAGGATTAAAAACCTTGTTTGACGGATGGACTAAACTCTACACTATTGAAGTAAAAGAAAAGCCTCTCCCTTATCTTGAAGAGGGGGAGCTTTTAAAACCCAAAAGGGCATACATTGAGGAAATGCAGACAGAGCCTCCTCCCAGATATACAGAAGGTACCCTCGTAAAGACCTTAGAACGCCTCGGTATAGGGAGACCTTCCACTTATGCAACCATCGTAAAAACTCTAAAAAGCAGAGGTTACGTAACTGTAGATAAGGGACACCTCAAACCTACAGAAATCGCCTTTCGGGTTGTTGATTATCTAATGGAGCGTTTTCCAAAACTTATGGATTACACCTTCACAAAGGATATGGAGGATCATCTGGATTATGTTGAAGAGGGCAAAGAGGATTGGAAGCTTGTGGTGATTGAATCTTACAGGAAGGTGTTGAATGAAGCAAATAAGAGATAAGTTCATAGGAACTATAATAGGATCGGCTTTAGGTGACGCTATAGGTAAGTGTGTGGAAGATATAACTAAAGAGGAAGTTTATGACTTTTACGGTGATAGAGTAGAAGGTTTTGTAGAACCGCATCCACTCAGTCCATCATCAGGTTTTGCACCTCATGAGATCTCCGATGAAACGAAGATCTCTTTAATACTTCTTGAAAGCATAGTGGACAAAAAGGCTATAGACCCTTACGATTTTTATCGTAGATTACTTTTGTGGAGGGAGGATGAGAAGAGTCACAGGTACCCGGATCCTGCGTTGCTTACCTCTCTTGATCTTCTGTCTTCTGGAATATCCCTTGAGACGGCGGGTTTAGTTTCCTCCTCCGTTGAGGGTATTCTCAGATGTACAGTGGTGGGGCTTTTTCACTTTTATAATCCTCTTATAGCTTCGGAAGGCGCAAGACTTGTCTCAACTCTGACTCATAGAAGTCCGGAAATATACGATGCTTCCGCACTGCTTGCGGTGCTGATATCTCATTTAGTAAAAGATACTTACAATCTCAGGTATTTTGAGCAAAGGGTCACGCTTTTGGAAGAACTCAAGTCCTTTACAAAGTATGAAAAGCACAAAGTTTATATTGACAAGGTTGCCAAGCTTCTCATAGAGGGTGCAGATTTAGATAGGGCTATAAACATTCTCGGTAATTCCACTTACGTATTTGAATCTTTTCCTCTTTCCATATTCATATTCCTTTCCAACTTGGAACAGCCTATGAAAGCCTTTTGGGATGGTGTAAACTCTTACGGAGATTTTGGTGGAGATACGGATGCGATAGGATATCTTGTTGGTGCTTATTTGGGTGCTTACTGGGGTAGCAATATTTTTCCCCCACACCTTGTTGAAAACTTGGAGAACTCAGGTTATTATATTTCTTTAGCCAATAAGCTTTACGATATAGTGGAAAATTATATAGAAAGGAGGTTGCAAGATGTCCTATAAGTTGCAGGAGAGCTTTTTAAACACGGCAAGGAAGAGAAGGGTTAAAGTGACCATATATCTTGTAAATGGTGTCAGACTTCAGGGAAGAATAAGATCCTTTGATCTTTATACTATACTAATGGAAGATGGAAGGCAGCAAACGCTAGTTTACAAACACGCCATAACTACAATTATACCGGCTGAAAAGCTTGAAATTGAGTTTGAAGAAGAGGGGATACCGGGGGCTGTTTAAACCCCCAGCCCTTTTAAAACATACCTGGCGGTTTACCTTTAGAAACTACGAGCCTCTCTACTGGCCTGTCATTCTTTAAATGGTTGTTTACTATCTCCTCCACATCCTCTGGTTTTACGTTTCCGTACCATACACCTTCTGGATACACAACCATTGTAGGTCCAAGACCACAAGGACCTAAACAGCCTGTAGGTGTTACAACCACACTCATAAAAAGTTCAGGATCCATCTGAAGCTTTTCCATAAACTTTTGATAGATATCTCTGCTTCCCTTTTCCGCACAGGATCCCATGGGATGACCTGGTGGTCTCTGATTTACGCATATGAAAAGGTGTTTAAAGTTCATGTGTTTACCTCCGAAAATTTTGAGAGTATTTTAGCAAAAGGATCAGGAAGGTTATTATGAGTTATGTCATGAGATGCTCTCCAGAAAAGCTGTGTGAATATTTTTGACCTTATCGCCAAAATCTACCTTCGCTTTGCCATCCTCTACAGCCAACACCTTACCTTTCCCGAATACCCTGTGTATCACAATATCTCCGACCCTTATGGTATGGTTTGGTACAAGATCATCCGCATAGGTGTTTTTCTTTACTCTGTATGCGGACAGATCTAAATGTTCCTTTGGTATGTCCGAGAGGAATCTACTTGGTTTTGCACCCTTCTCTTTGGTGTATGTCATATAAAGCAGATCTTTGGCTCTTGTAATGGCCACATAAAACAGCCTTCTTTCTTCCTCAAGCTCCTGAAGATCCTTTATGCTCCTTTCGTGAGGAAGTATTCCTTCCTCAAGTCTTGGTAAAAACACAACGGAAAACTCAAGACCTTTGCTCGCATGAATAGTCATTATGCTTACAGCGTCAGAACCTTCCTCTTCTTGACTCATCAAGCTTATTTCCTCCAGAACTTCTAAAAGGGACATGCCGTCCTTCCTTTTCTCTTCAAGAAATCTGAAAAGCTCCTCAAGATTCTCTCTCCTCTCTTCGTAATCTTTCCTATACTTTATCCGCATATAGTCTATATAGCCTACCTTTTTCAAAAATTCTCTGAGGGTTATGTCGTACTCGCTAATGTTCCCCTTCAGATTCAAAAACTCCAAAAGAAACTTTTCCAGTTTTTCACGTCCCCTCCCGCTCAGATGTTTCACAGCTTTGACTGAAGCGGAAAGCCAATTATCCTCATAAAAGCTCTTTATGAAAGTATAGGCTTTATTTCCCAATCCTATCAGTGCGTTTTCTAAGCATCTCTTGAAAGAAAGCTCATCGGCAGGATTTGTAAGCACCTTCAGAAACGCGAGTGCATCCTTCACTTCTGCCCTCTCAAAGAATCTAACGGCTCCTACTGTCCTATAAGGTATCCTTGCGTTGAAGAACGCTCTCTCAAAAGTTTCTGTGAGATAACTTACCCTCACAAGTATAGCTATGTCGGAGGGTTTATACCTTTCAAGTAACCTTTTTATTTCCTGTGCTATCCATACTGCTTCCTCAATCTGAGTTTGGAATCTCCTTACGGTAGGCTTTTCCTCACCGTCTTTTGTAGCTTTAAGTGTGGGGATCATATCCTTCCATATCGCTTTTGAAGCCAGAAGCACAGCGTTGGCAATAGCTATTATGTGTCTCTTGGATCGGTAGTTGTACTCAAGCTTTATAATATCCGGATCAAAGTCAGATTTAAATCTCAGTATGTTGTCAGGTCTTGCGTGTCTCCACTCGTATATGCATTGATTTGGATCTCCTACCACACATATATTTTTCTTAACTAACAACTTCAGTATCTCGTACTGTATTCTGTTTGTATCCTGAAATTCATCCACCATAACAAACTCAAAAAAGTCCCTCCACCTATCACCTTGTCTTTTTAGAAGTTCGTAAGCTTCACTCAAAATGCCGGAAAAGTCAAGGAGATTCTGTTCTTTTAGCATCTGATCGTACCTTATATACACCTCTTCTAAGATACCATCTTTTGTCTCTTCAAGATTTTCACGTCTTGAGAGTATGTATGCATCCGCAAGTTCAAGAATTTCTTTTCCTAAGGAAAGATCTTTGAGGATATTTTTGAGTAGCTTCTTTCTATCTTCTTCGTCAATTATACCGATGGTACGTCTATCTTGTTTGAGCATCCTCAAGGCTATGGAGTGAAAGGTGCCAGTCCATTCTGCATTATTGCCTGTAACTTTAATTATCCGTTCTTTTATCTCACGAGCTGATTTATTGGTAAAAGTAAGCACAAGCACTCTGTCCTGCCTCAATCCCTTTTCGCACACTAAGTATTCCAATTTGTGCGCCAGTGTCTTTGTTTTTCCCGAACCTGCGCCTGCTATTATCAAAAGAGGTCTGCCGAAGTGTTTCACCGCCTTTTCCTGAGAGGGATTGAGCATGAATTACCTAATTATCTAAACTGTACATAACCACAGTTTAGGCTGGAGCATTTATATCCCGCCCTTTTTTAGACTGGCTCAGACCCCAGCAGGCGGCATTTGAGCCAGCCATAGCCTCGCACCAATCCCATGAAACTATTATTATAATGGTGGTATGCGAGTTGCTTTTTTATTTTTGTACCTTTTTTTGATCTTCTCATGTTCAAATGAAGAAAAGAGGATAGCTGTAGTTATATCTGGTGAAGGTAGGATGAGTAAAGTGCGTGGTTTTGAAGATGGACTTAGGGCGCTTGGGGTTAGGGATGTAAAATTTGATGTATATGTGGGAGATAACAACTTAAAAAAGCTGGAGGAAAAAACCATTGAGGTGATAAACAAACTTCAAAAGTACGAACTTATAGCTGTTGGGGGTAGTATAGAAGCTTACTATATAAGAAAACTAAAACCTGATATGAAAAAGCCTATAGTACTTATGGGAGGTACCGCTGTAAAGTCTTGGGGGCTTACAGATAGTATGGAAAGACCTACATACAATATAACCGGGGTGGATAACCTGAATGCGGAGCTTATGGAAAAAAGAATGGAGATATTTCACAAGTTATTCCCAAACATAAATAAGGTTGTAGTTTTCTGTACACCTCGATTTGAGGCATCAAAGGTAGCAACGAGAATAACAATAAAAGCAGGGGAAAAATACGGTATAAAGGTGGTTCCCGTATCAGTAAGAGATGCAGTTGACTTAGAGTATGTGATAAGCCACATGAAGGAGGATGGTTTCGGTGGTATAGTGATAACGCCGTGTTTTTATACGGAGAATTTTTTAACTTCTTATATACTCCAGTACGCTAACTTTTATCAGGTACCTGTCATGTGTCTATCACCTGAGCAAGCAAAAGCTGGCTGTCCGGTTTCTTACGGAAGCTCCGGCTACGAGCAAGGGTATCAGTCGGCTTTTATAGCCTATAGGTTGCTAAAAGGAGAAAAGGTAAAAGACATACCCTTTGAAAAGGTGAAAAATTTGAGACTCGTGATAAACGAGAAAACCCTTAGAGAGCAAAGAATTCCTTACGATTCGCGTGCTATCTCCCTTGCCGATCAGGTACTCAGATGAGGAAGAGTTTAAAGGGGAGGATACTTCTGCTTCTGACCTTAGTACTTATGGTTCAGATAATTTCCTACGCTAACCATTTTTATATTCTCAGATCAGAATTCCTTGAAATGTGGAGGAAGGACGCCAACATACTTGTGTATGCTATATCCGACAAATTAAGTTCAGCTTTGGAAGAGAAAATAAGTAAGATAAGTACGCTAATTGCTAAGTACGAGAAGATGGGCTTATATCCTGAGGAGATCCTGTGGCGCTTATCAGGAGATGTGGATGGTGTTACTGAAGGTGCTTTTTACGATCCGAGCGGTAGGCTGGTGACATATTCAAGCAGACTAAGAACTCTATCAAACTTTGAAGATACGCTGAATTCATTGCTTGAAAGAACACAAATGATCGGATATTATACAGACAACTACGGAGAGTTATACGTCAGGGTTAAGATTCCTGACTTTCAGGACAATGTTTTTAAAGGTTTTTACGTAATAAGTATAAATGTGAATACACTTTTGGAAAATATGTACCCTGTAAATGTGCAGGATGTCAATCTTTACCTTTTGGACAGCAAGGGTAAGGTTCTCCTCAGTGTGCGCCAGAAAAGTGAGGAAAGCCCATTGAAGGTGAGAGCTAAGGTAAAAGGTACTGGCTGGATACTTGTCCTTGAGCAACCATATACCACAGTTGTAAATCCTGCTTACAGATTCTTGCTTAGGGCTTCCCTGTTTGGCATAGTAAACACTGTAGGATTGGGGATCGTAGCTTTTTTAGTTGTACTGCGCATATTCAAGCCACTTGATAGGTTAAAAGGGAATCTTCTTGAGTGGAACGAAAAGAGGCATATAAACCTAAAAGGTGATGACGAGATAGGCATTCTCTCTAAGACCTTTGAAGAGCTAATAAAGCGCCTTGAGAGGGAAAAGGAGGTTTATATGAGCATCTTTAACAATTTCGTTGACGGTATGCTTCTCGTAGATATGGAGGGAAATATAAAAAAGGTCAACAGGAGTTTTTTGGAAAGATACTCAGCCAACGAAGAAAGCCTTGTAGGTAAAAACATCGAGCAGTTCATAGAACCTTACTCATACAACGCCCTCTTTATTCCCGAAGCCTTTCTTACCTTAGGGAATAAAAAGTACGTAGTTAACGTATACGCAGTGAGGATAAAAACCGAAGATGGTAACTTTATCCTTTACCAGCTCAAGGATTTAACTGAGAAGAAAGAGCTTGAACTTATGATTTATAGGACATCAAAACTCTCAGTAGCTGGAGAAATAGCGTGTTCAATAGCTCACCAGCTTAACAATCCTCTTGCCTCTATACTTACATATGCGGAGTACATACATAACACTTCCGACAATGAAAAGCTAAAAGAGAAGGCTCAAGTGATAATGAAACAGGCACTCAAAAGTGCGCAGACAGTCAGGAAACTTTTGGACATAGCAAAAGCCTTTGATGGAAAACCTCAAGAGATAAATCCATGCGATATAACCAGAGAAGTGGTAGAACTTTTGGCTTTTAAAGCTAGGAAAAAGGGGGTCACCCTTGAATTTATATGTGATACCAACACAGAAGCAAGCGTAGTATGCTTTCCTTGGAAGTTAGAACAGATACTGGTAAATGTCATAGAAAATGCCATAGATGCCTCTTTACAAGACCAAAAGGTGGAGATAAGACTAAAACACGAAGGTGATCGCTTCGTATGGATCGTGAGAGATTACGGGAACGGAATTCCCGAGGATGAACTTCACAAAGTGTTTGAACCTTTCTACACAACGAAAAAGGACGGTATTGGTCTTGGACTTTCCTTAGCTAAGAGATTTATAGAGGATATGGGTGGACACATAGAGCTTAAAAATATGGGAAATGGTATGGAAGTCAGGATAATTGTGGTTTCCCAAGTTAGGTGATCAGCTCGTATACTCTGCATTGATTCTTACATAGTCGTAGGAAAGATCACAACTGTAGTATACCCAGCTTTCTTTACCTTCCATTAGGTCAAGTGTTATCTGAACCTCCCTATTTTCCTCTATGTACCTTTTTGCGTTTTCTGTAGCTTTTAAGTGAGCCTTCCCATCGTAAACCAAATGTTCGCCTATGTAAAGCTTTACCTTGAATTGGTCTATAGGAAAGGGAGTGGATCCTGCTGCCGCAAGCACCCTTCCCCAATTAGGATCCTTTCCAAAAATGGCGGTCTTTACAAGGTTTGATGTGGCTATCTTCTCCGCTATGGTCCTCGCCTTTAGCTCAATGGATGCGTTTTTTACGATCACTTTTATTATCCTCGTTGCACCTTCACCATCTTCCACTATTTTCTTGGCAAGGTTCAAGGATACTTCATACACCGCTTGCTTTACCCTTTCAAGATCTTCTTTAACCACACCCAAGCTCACGATTCCAAAGCTGTCATTTGTACTTATGCAACCATCAACGCTAATTGAATTGAAAGTTCTTTCGGCTACTTCCCTGTGCAGTTGATTCAAAGTAAAGCTATCCACATGAGCGTTAGTAAACAAAAAGGCAAGCATGGTAGCCATGCTCGGATGGATCATACCCGCTCCCTTCGCAAAGCCATAAACTTCAAGCGAGCCCACCTTTGCAAAGTCATACTTGGGAAAGCTGTCAGTAGTAGATATAACTTCACTCGCTCTTTTGAGATCAAGAGGTTCAAGGACACTGCAAGCGCTATCTATAGCTTTTAAAAGGTTCTCTATGGGTAGGGGCTTACCAATAATCCCGGTAGAAAAAACAAGCACCTGATCATCTTCAATATCAAGGTTTTTAGCTACTCTCTGTGCCATCATTCTGGCATGCGTTATGCTCTCTTTCCCCACACCACAATTGGCGTTACCGCTATTTATAACAAAAGCTCTAACTGTCTGGCTCTTTTCAAAAACCTTTTGGGAGTATATTACGCTTCCAGCTTTGAAGTGATTGTTAGTAAAAAGAAAAGATGCATTACAAACCTGAGGGAGAAGTATCACAAGCAGGTCAGGTTTTCCTTCTCTTTTTAGCCCTGCCTTTCCTATTCCCATGAGAACGTTCATGAGAAAATTCTAACACACATTTACGAAAGGTAGGATATATAATTTAAGTATGTTCAAGTTTACAGAGGAGCAGATAAGAAGGTACGCAAGACATATAATTTTGCCGGAAGTAGGAGGCAAAGGGCAGGAAAAACTGCTCAATTCAAAAGTCTTAGTCGTAGGTGCAGGCGGTTTAGGTTCTCCTTCCATCTTCTATCTTGCAGCCGCAGGTGTTGGAACCATAGGTATAGTAGATTTTGATGTGGTAGACTTTTCAAATCTTCAAAGGCAGATCCTTCACACTACTGAGAGGGTAGGTCTTCCTAAGGTGGAGTCAGCTCGTATCACAGTAGAGAAGCTAAATCCGGATGTAGAAGTAAAAACATACAACACTATGCTAAACAAACAAAACATTATGGACATAATAAAGGATTACGATGTTATTCTTGACGGTACGGATAACTTCCCTACGAGATTTCTCATAAACGATGCGTGTTTCTTTGCAGGCAAACCGCTTGTGTCAGCTGCCATGCTGAGGTTTGAAGGGCAGATAACTGTTTTTGATTTCAGGATGAGGGAACATTCTCCATGTTACAGATGCCTATTTCCTGAGCCACCACCCCCTGGACTCGTTCCGAGCTGTCAAGAAGCGGGGATTCTCGGTTCAATAGGCGGTATAATGGGTTGTATTCAGGCAACTGAAGCTATAAAGCTACTCTTGGGCATAGGAGAGCCTTTGGTGGGTAAGCTTTTGGTGATGGACGCCCTTTCAATGGACTTTAGGAAAGTAAAACTGCGCAAAGATCCTGCGTGTCCTCTATGTGGTGAAAAGGCGAGTATAAAGGAACTTATAGAGTACGAACAAGTTTGCGATGTACATTTTTGAAAATTGACATGAGATTACTTTTCTATTTTGCCGTTTTTGTACTGATGGTGGGTGTATCCGCTCTCCTGGTCTTTCTAAACCAGCAGTCTGTAACGCTTATCCTCACACCGCAAATAGGCGAATATATATATACAATAGATACCATGCCGTTGGGACTTCTCGTACTTCTCTTTTTCTTCTTTGGCGTGATCTTAGGTTATCTACTGCACGTAGTGGTGAGTATCCTGAGGTGAGATATGGACGAACTGAAGTCCCTTTTGGAAGTTGTAGCGAAGATAAGAAAAGACTGTCCATGGGATAAAAGGCAAACCCACGAAAGTCTCAAAAGGTATCTCTTAGAAGAAGCTTACGAGCTTTTGGAAGCCATAGACAAAAAGGATGACAAATTGCTTCTTGAAGAGCTTGGCGATATGCTTCTTCAAGTACTTATGCACGCACAGATAGCTAAAGAAAGAAAAGCCTTTGATATTCAGGATGTTGCGAGACAGCTGAGGCAAAAGCTCATAGACAGACATCCTCATGTTTTTGGCTGTGAACCCGCAGAGGATATTCTCAAAAAATGGGAGGAAAGAAAGGCAAAGGACAGGGAAAGTATCCTTGACGGCGTTCCTAAAATTATGCCCGCCTTGATGCGCTCTCAAAAACTTCAGGACAGAGCGAGTCTTGTAGGCTTTGATTTTGAAAACCTACAGCAGGTATTTGATAAAATACAGGAGGAGATACAAGAGCTAAAAGAAGCTATAAAAGAAGGGAACAAGGATAACATACAGCATGAGATTGGGGACGTACTCACAGCGGTAGTTGAGCTTTCAAGATTTTTGAAAGTTGATGCGGAGCTTGCACTTCAAAAGGCAAACGATAGGTTTGAAAGGAGATTTAGGTATATGGAAAAAAAGGCAAAAGAGATGGGAATTGAGCTCAAAGATATGAGCCTCAAAGAGATGGATGGTCTCTGGCTTGAAGCCAAGAGGTTTGATAAAGATGAGGCTTTTGATAGTTGAAGATGATGAAGACCTGGGCAGATTACTTAAAGAGTATTTTGATGAAAGAAGTTACAAGGTATGGCTTGCAACCAATGGAAGGGAGGCTATAGAACACATTGAAAAATACAGTTTTGATCTCGTATTACTTGATCTTCTCCTTCCGGACATTGATGGCATGCAACTCCTTGAAAGGGTAAAGTTCTCACAAAACCTCACAGAAATTGTTGTGCTGACTGGACACGGTACTATAAAGACAGCTGTAGAAGCTATGAAAAGGGGAGCCTATGACTTTTTGACAAAGCCTTGCACACTTGAAGAGATAGAAACGACACTTGAGAAGGCTTACCAATCTCTTGCCGTTAAAAGGGAAAACGAACTTTTGAGGAAAGAGAAAAACCTTAAAGAGGAAGGTTTCATCTTTGAAAGTAAGAAGATGAAAGAAGTTCTAAGGCAAGTAGAAAAAATAGCCTGCAGCGATTGTCCTGTCCTTATTGTAGGGGAAACGGGCGTAGGAAAAGAGGTTGTGGCAAGGATCGTGCATAATGTGAGCGACAGGAGTTCAAAACCCTTCATAGCTATCAATATAGCCTCAATACCGAAGGATCTGTTGGAAGCTGAGCTTTTCGGTTACGAAAGGGGGGCATTTACTGGGGCAAGCACTTCAAAGGAGGGCTTTTTTGAGCTTGCGGATGGTGGCGTACTTTTTTTGGATGAGATAAGTGAGATAGATCTTTCTCTTCAGGCTAAACTCCTCAGGGTTATAGAGACAAAGAAGTTCTACAGAGTGGGAGGCAGAAAAGAAATAGAGAGCAATGTGAGAATTATAAGCGCAACCAACAAAGATCTCAGGGAACTTGTAAAAGCTGGCAAGTTTAGGGAAGATCTTTACTTCAGGCTCAATACCTTTGAGTTGTGCATACCACCTTTAAGAGAAAGGAAGGAGGACATAATACCTATCGCGGAACACTTTTTAAAGATATTTTCTGCCAAATACTCCAGAAGTGTAAAGGGTTTTACCCAAAAGGCAAAGAATTTGTTACTTACTTACAATTATCCGGGAAATGTGAGAGAGCTCAGGAACATCGTGGAAAGGATATGTTTGCTGTGCGAAGGCGAATACATAGATGAGAAAGATCTAAGCTTTTTAAACTTTCAAGGGTATAAACTCCTTAGGGAGCTGGAGAAAAAGAAAATAGAGGAGGCTTTGAGAGAAGTAAACTACAACAAAAAACTTGCATCGGAGATGTTAGGTATCCCCCTCAGAACCCTATACAGAAAGATAGAGAAATACCGCATAAAGCCAGAACCTTAGTTTCTACGCTTTCTCCATCTCAAACTGTCAAACATTTCGTAAACTATGGGAAGTACGAGCAGGCTAAGAGGGAGAGCAGAGGCTATACCTCCTATAACTGCAATAGCTAAGGGTTTTCTAAGCTCCGATCCTGCAGTAAGCCCAAGAGCTACAGGGAATAGAGCAAATACTATAGTGAGTGTGGTCATGAGTATTGGTCTGAGCCTTTCCCTCCTAGCTTGAAGTATGGCGTTTCTCGTCTCATAGCCCTCCTTTCTGAGTTGTATGATCCTCTCTATAAAAAGTACCGCATCTCTGACCACTATGCCTATGAGTAGTATGATACCAAAATATGATGGTACACTCAAAGATGTGCCGGTAAGGTACATTAGTCCGAATGCACCAGAAAGACTAAGCGGGACTGTCAAAAGCACGGTGAAGGGATGCCTGTAGCTTTCAAATAGACTGGCAAGAACCATATATATACCTACAATCGCCGTAGTTAAAGCAAAAACTAGACCCTTGAAGGCTCTCGCAAATTCCTTGGTCTGACCTGTAGCTTCAAAGAAGTATCCAGGTGGCAGATTGTTTTTGAGCCAAGCTTCTACTTCGGCTGTAGCATCTCCCAGTGCCTTTCCCGAGAGGTTTGCGTAAAAGGTAAAGGAGTATTGTCTGTTGTATCTGTTGATCACGTGATAGCCTGGTGCAATTTGAAGGCTTACAACATCCGTCAGTGGTACAAGTCCACCATCTTTTGTCCTCAGATAAACCTTCTTTAGATTCTCCCAGTTTTTTACAAATTCGGGATCAGCTTTTATGTAAGCGTTGTAACTTTCACCCCCCACTTCGTAAGTACCAAACTTATATTTGCCAAAGAGTATGCTTAAGGTTATCCCTACGTCCTCAACAGTTATGCCGAGATCTCCAAGCTTTTCCCTGTTTACCCTAATTTGTATCTGTGGTTCGTTGAGTCTAAGATCCGTATCCACATCTTTATAGCCTGGTCTTTGTCTGAACTCCGCCACCATCTTGTCAGATATCCTCTGTAGCTCTTCCAAGGATGGACCTCTCACCGCGTAGGTTATGTCCGTCTGTTTGCCTGCACCCATCACTATAGGAAAGGCTTCAACGCTCACTTTTATGTCCTTTATTTTAGTAAGTTCCCTTCTGAGCTGGTCCATAATAACCGCCTGATGGGGTCTTACGGATCTGTCTTTTAGAAAGATGAAAGCCTGCCCTCCATTAACATCAGGTCTTCCTGCGACACCTTGACCTATGGCTATTCCAAACCTGTCAATGTAAGGATTCTTAAGAAGTATGGCTTCCACCTCTTTTGCTTTGCTGTTGGTAAAATCAAAAGAAGTACCTATGGGAGTTTCAAACCTCACTATAAAAGCCCCTTCGTCGGTAATAGGGAAAAATTCCTTTTTAGTAGACCTTAGAAACATAAAACCTACAAAGACTGTAAAGAGAGAAAGGGTAAGCACAATCAATTTATGATCAAGGGACCATCTTAGAATTTTGTCGAATAAGGCTTCAAACTTTCCGTATACTCTCATAAAGGCATTTTCTTTGACTTCCCTTATCATCCTTGCGCTCGCCATAGGGGTAAAGCTTATTGCTACCACGTAAGAGACAGCTATGGCAACTACCAAAGTTAAGGCAAAACTGCCAAAGAAACTGCCTATTACTCCTTTGAGAAATATGATGGGCAGAAAAACTATAACGAGGGATGATGTAGAGGCAAGCAAGGCAAAGACCACTATGCGCGTACCTACTTCAGCCGCTTCTATTCTCTCAAGACCCTCTTCTCTTCTCCTGTATATGCTCTCTATCACTACTATGGCATCATCTATCACTATACCCACAGCTACAGCAAGAGCCAATAAAGTAAAAGTATTCAAGGAATTACCCGTATAGTAAAGGAATATCACAGCGCTGAGTAATGTAACGGGTATGGCAAAGATAGGAATAAATGTGAGTCTAAAGCTTCCCAAAAAAAGGAATACGACGATAGCGGTTAAAAAGCTTCCCATGATGATCTCTTCCACAGCAGCATGCGCGCTATCTTTTGGAAATACGCTGGTATCAAAGGTGATGTCCATGCGCATGCCAGGGGGCAGTTGTTTGTTCAATTCTGCCATTTTTGCTTTTACCGCATCAGCTACAGCTACGGTATTAAATCCCGATTGTTTATAAATGATCATAGCTACAGATTGCTCACCTTTGAACCTCGCCATACCTCGCTTTTCGTCTTCGGTAAACTCTACAAAGCCTACATCTCTGAGTTTTATGTTGCCCTTAATGTAAGTATCGTCAAGCTCCTTAGGATCTTGAACCTTACCATACAGTCTGATGATATATTCCTTATCCTTTCCATATATAGTACCTGTAGGTACCTCAAGATGGTTGTTGGAAACCGCATTTAAGACATCTACCGGTGTAATACCATAAGAATAAAGCCTTTCTGGAAATATTCTTACCCAAAGCACATTATCCCTAAATCCCCCTAACCCTACGTTACCCACTCCATTTATCTTCTGAAATTCTCTACTTATCACTTTATCAGCATAATAAGCAATGGTTTGATAATCCACGCTTTTAGAGTGCAGGTGAATGGCAAGAATTGGAAAACCGCTCGTGTCAACTTTTGTGACCACTGGAGGATCCACACCTACAGGCATACGTCTGTAGGCTCTTTGAACAGCATCCCTGACCTCCTGAGCGCCCACATCTATGTTCTTATCAAGAGTAAAAACTATAGTCACTCTTGATGTGCCAGCGTAACTTTGCGAAATGATAGCATCTATACCGCTTACTGTAGAGACCTCATCCTCTATGTATCTTGTCACATTAGTGTCCACAACACCTGGGTCAGCCCCTTGATAAGTTGTAGTTACGGTAACTATGGGAAAGTCTACATTGGGAAGCCTGTCAACGGGTATTTTCGTATAGGTAAACAAGCCCAGGAGAACAAAAGAGAGCATGAACATAATAGTGGTTACTGGTCTGCGAATGAAAAATCTGTACATGGTGTTATATTATAACTGACTGACTGGTCAATATGTTGTATAATATAGGTATGTTCCGACTGCTTTTGATAATGCTGTTTGTATTTTTAGCGGGTTGCGGTAAAGAGGAAAATCCTCAAATTAAGCAGGAGAATATTCAGATAAGCGTTTATAGGGTAAAGCCGGAAAGCGTGGAGGTTTTTTACACAACAAACGGATACTTTGAAAGCATAAAGGATGTTACTCTAAGACCTGAAGTGAGTGGAAGAGTACTCAGGCTATTTGTGGATGAAGGGTACTGGGTGAGTGCGGGTCAGCCTCTTCTACAAATAGATCCTTCGGACTACGAGAATACACTCAGACAGATACAAGCTAACCTTACACAAGCAAAGGCAAACTATGAAAATCAAAAAGCTATTTACGAGAGGCGAAAGTTTCTATACGAGAAAGACCTAATATCTAAGGAGGATTTTGAAAATGCAGGCACGCAGATGAAGGTGTATGAAGATCAGGTAAAGGCGCTGGAAGCACAGCTTAAAAACGCACAGCTACAGCTTTCAAGAACTGTTTTGAAAGCCCCCTTTTCCGGATATATAGCGCAGAAATTTGTGAATATAGGTGATTATGTGACTCCCCAATCACAAACTTTCAGACTTGTAACCCTTGACCCTATAAAGGTTGTCTTTCAAGTACCTCAGGAAATTTTGCCAAATCTTAGAATAGGATCATCCGTATATCTGGACGTGGAGGGTGCGGGTAAGTATCAGGGAGAGATAAACTTTATATCACCTTCCGCAGATACAAACAGAATGATAACCATCAAAGCTTTAGTGAAAAACCCAAAGAAGGAAATAAAACCTAATATGTATACACAAGTACATATACCCACGGCTTCCGCTATAGCTTTCAAGATACCAGAAACCGCGGTAGTACTTGTGGGAAACCAGAAGGTTGTGTGGAAAGTGGTAGGTGAGAAGGTAATCCCTGTAAAGGTGGATATAATAAAGCAGGAAGAGGGATACATCTACGCAAAGGCTGATCTCAAAGAGGGAGACGCCGTAGCGGTTGAAAACGCCTATCTTCTTAACCAAACGAGTAAAGTGAGGGTAAAATGAGGTACTTACTTATTATTCTTTTATCCGCTTGCGTAAGTTGGTCCATAACTTTGGAGGAAGCTTTAAACTTAGCTCTTAAGAATAACACACAGTTGAGGCTTTCTGAACTTGATCTCAAAAGGGTGGAAGAAGACATAAAAAAAGCTAGAGCTGGAATACTTCCGCAGGTTAGCGTATCTTACTCTTACACGAGATTGGACTCTTCCTTAGCCTTCGGTTTTACCCCTCGAGAAAGGCAGTCATATATCTTTCAGTTAAATCAGAGCATATTTGATAAGGCTGTATTTGACGCTATAAAACTATCAAAACTTACAAAAGATCTGCAAAGTTATGTTCTGGAAGATGTAAAAAGGACTGTAGAAAACCAAACCAAACAGATCTTTTACGCTCTCCTTTACAAGAAGGAAGTGGTAAAACTTTACGAAGACAATCTGAATTACTGGGAAGAGAATTATAGGCTTACGGATGCTCAATACAGGGCTGGAATTGTGCCTGTTGTCAACTTGATGAGAAGTAAAGCACAGCTTGAGACCGCAAAGGCTCAATATCAGCAAGCGCTCTCAGACTACAAAAAGTCTTTGGAGGACTTTAAAGCCTATCTGAGACTTGATAAAGACGTGGATCCCGAAGGAAATCTCCAATTTTTACCTTTTGAGGATAATTACCAGATACTCAAAAAGTCTCTCCTTGAGAGAAATTCTACTTTGCTTGTAGCTAAAAAGAGTCTTGATGTTTACGCAAAACGCATAGATGTTGCAAAGGACGCATACTTTCCCAACCTCTCAGGTTTTGTCACGTATCAGGGAAGTACTGGAAGGCGCAGTTTATCTGGAGGCACTGAGTGGATAAGGGGTTATACCTTTGGCTTTCAATTCAATTATAATCTCTTTGATGGCTTCCAGAGAGAAGCGAACATAGCGCAGGCTAACATAGATTACCTCAAACAAAAAGAAACTTATATAGATACTCTATACACTCAAGACGCGCAACTAAGGAAGACTCTTGAGGACATAGAATCTTTAAAGATGCAGATAAAAGCGGTAGAAAGTTCCTTAGAAGCGTCGAAGGAAGCTTTAAGACTATCTACGGAAAGGTACAAATACGGAGTTACAAATCAACTTGAGGTTCTTGATGCAAGGAATAACTACAATCAGACACTTCAAAATTACTACCTGTTGCTTTATCAGTACATGAGTGACATAGCAATTATAGAAAGGTTAACGAGGTGATGGAGACAAAGGAAAAACTGCTCAACTCAGCCAAAAAACTTTTTTCCGAGAGAGGTTATTACGAAACTAGGGTATCGGATATAGTCGCTGATGCGGGTCTTTCTCAAGGAACTTTTTATTTATACTTTAAGAGCAAGGAAGATATATTCAAGGAACTTGTTAAGAACATGTCCCAAAAAATTGTAAAAATATTAAAAGAATACGCTTCAAAAGAGGACAATGTGGAGGATATAATAAAAAACTCAACCCTTGATTTTTTTAAGATCATGTACGAGGAAAAACCTATAGCCTACATATTCCTCTTTCAGCTCGTGGCTACAAACGAAGAGTTTAGAAAGCTTTACTTTGAAAAGAACAAAAAGGTCAGAGAGCTTCTAAGGATCATAGTGGAAAAGGGTGTAAAGAGTGGCGTGTTTTCGTACAAAAATACGGAAAATATAGTAAACATTTTTATGGGATACGTAAGGATAGTTTATCTTGAATACTTACTCAAGGATAACGTAGATCTTAAGGACATACTTTCCTTAGTGAGTGAAGGTATAGATGTGATCTTAAAGGGGGTAAAAGGATGAAGCTCTTTATCTTTTTTCTCACCTTTTCTTTCGCTTTCTCTTTGACTATTGAAGAAGCTGTCCAGAGTGCTATGGAAAACAATCCGGAGCTTAGAGCATACAAACACGCTGTCAACTCAGCCTTTTATACAAAAAAGGCTGACGAAAACCTTTATCTTCCGAGTTTTTTCCTAAACCTATCTTTTAACAAGTTATCAAACAAGCAAAGCCTGAATATACCACCCTTCGGACCTTTTCCACCTCTTTCCATAGAGTCCGCAAAACAGAATTACAGAACATTTAATGCGGGACTGAGGGAAACAATTTATGATGGCGGAGCAAGAGAAGGAAAATTGAGTATATCCTCCTCAGAGGTAAGACTTCAAGAAGACTTATACGGTGAGAAGAAGGAAGATATAAAACTGCAGGTTATAAAAGCCTACCTTGATGTGCTTTCAAGCAAGGATATCATTGATGTCTATAAAAAACAGCTTGAAGCGGTGAGATCCCAGTACGAACGTGCAAAGGCTTTTTATAAGGAAGGACTCGTAGCGATCACCGATGTACTTCAGGCACAGGTAAGGCTTGCAGAAGTTCAAAGGGATCTTAGGAAAGCGGAGGGAGACTACAGTGTTGCATTGGCAAATCTTTCAAAACTTACAGGTATACAGGAGGATAAGATAAGGGAGATTAAAGCACCGCAATTGATGGAGCGCCCTATACCAAATCTTGAAGAGCTTTACCAAGAGGCTCTTCAAAACAGGTTTATAGTTCGCGCATATTCGGAAAAGGTTTACCAAGCTAAGAAGCTTCAAGACATAGAGAAGAGCAAGTACCTTCCTAAAATATTCCTGCAGACTGAGTACACCTATTCGGATCAAAATCCCGTTATCACACCGAAGGGTGTCTATACACTATCCGCAGGACTCAACTTTGAGTTCCAATCTTTTGAACCTTACTACAGATTGTTAAGTAGGGCTGAAGATGAAAGGAGAGCAAGGTGGGAGCTTGAAAACGTAAAAGAGAATGTGAAGTTGGAAGTTAAAAAGGCTTACGAAGACCTACTAACAGCTAAGGATAATTTGCGCGTTGCTGAAGATACCCTAAAGTACGCTGAGGAGTTTTACCGGCTCTCTGAAGAGCAGTATAAGAACCAGATCATAAGCTCTACGGATCTTTTACTTGCTGAGGCGAGCCTCACCCAAGCGAGAAAGAATAAAGTGATCTCTTATTACGAGTATTTAAAAGCATACTACGAACTTATTCGCGCTGTAGGAGGAGAGAAATGAAGCGTAAGATAGGCATAGTTACGATTGTTATCCTTCTTATTATCTTTTCTTTTCTCGCTTTCAAGTGGATAAAGCATAGGATAGACTATGCTGTTACTGACGCTGTCTTTGTGAAAGCCGATGAGCTTTCCAATGTAGGTTTTCAGAAGGTATCAGGAAGAGTAATAAAACTTTATAAAGATCTTGGCGATAAGGTGAAAAAAGGTGAAGTCATAGCTGAGCTTGATCCCACCGATTACGCACTTAACGTTCAGAACATAAAGGCAAAAATAGAGAGTCTGGAGGCTACAAAAGAGCAACTAAAAATACAGCTTGCAAGAACCTCTGAGGAGCTGAACATAAATTACTCAATGTCGGAGCTTTCCGCAAGTGAGGTAGAAAAGAAAAAGCAAGCATTGCAGAAACAGCTGGCACAAGTTCAAGCACAACTTCAGCTTGCAAAGAGAGACAAAGACAGATATGAAAATCTCTTACAGCAAGGTGTTATACCAAGAAGGACTTACGAAGAGGCAGATACCAGATACAAGGTTCTAAAAGAGCAAGAGGAGAGCTTAAAAAAGAATCTTGAGGAGATAGCCATAAGTCACGAAAGGAGTCTTAAAGGAATAAATTTGTCACGAATAGCCTTTCTCAAGGAAAAAGAGCTACAGGCACAGATAGTATCCATAGAAAAGGAGATAGAAAGTCTTAAAAGGCAGGAAGAAATAGCAGAAAATGATCTTCTAAATACAAAACTCATCGCACCCTTTGATGGTATAGTGGCAAAGCGCTACGTAAGCGTAGGTGATGTAGTAGGTCCTGGCAGCCCCATATACGCTCTCGTCAAACCTAATTCCATGTATGTGGAGGTACTTCTGGAGGAATCCAAGTTAAAAGGTGTTCAGAAAGGATGTATAGCTTACGTGAGACTTGATGCTTATCCGGACAAGATTTTTGAGGGTGTGGTGGAAGAAATAAGTCCTGCATCTGCAGCTACCTTTGCTTTAGTCCCGCGTGATGTTTCAGCAGGCGAGTTCACAAAGGTGGTTCAAAGGATACCAGTTAAGATAAGAATAACTAAAGGCGATGTGTCTTTGATGAGGGTTGGTATGGGAGGCGAAGTGGAGATAAAAAGGGTAAAGTGATGGAGGAAAAGCCCCTTCATGAACTTTTGACGCTTACAGAAAGGGTTATGCTTACGCTTTCTTTGATGCTCGGTGTATTTATGGCAATTCTGGACACCACCATAGTGGACATAGTTGTACCAAGAATGATGGCTCCGCTTAGCACGGATCTCTACGGCGTTCAATGGGTAATCACCTCATACATGACAGCTGCAGCTTCAGGTATTCTCATAGTGGAGACGTTGGAAAGATACTTCGGACTCAAAAAGGTTTTTGTCTCGGGGCTTTCCCTTTTTACCCTTGCATCCTTCTTCTCAGGACATGCACAGTTCCTCGGCTGGATGATAGGCTCAAGGGCTTTGCAAGGGTTGGGTGAAGCTCTTATAGTCGTAAGCGCAGAGGCTCTTCTCTTTAGCGCCTATCCGCCACAAAAAAGAGGTCTCGCTATGGGTATATACGGACTTGGTGTGAGTTTTGCACCAGCCTTGGGTCCTACGCTAGGAGGATACATTACGGAACATATAAGCTGGAGATGGATCTTTTACATAAATATACCCATAGGGATTTTGAACCTCGTCCTCGCACTGTCCTTCCTTCCCGAGTATAAGCCAAAAAATACGTACAAAAGGCTTAACGTCACCTCCTTCCTCTTTATATCCTTGGCCACGGTATCACTTCTGATCACTCTATCAAAAGGGCAACAGTACGGTTGGTGGAGGTCTGATCTTATTCTTTACACTTCTTTAATTTCCCTTTTCTCCTTTTTACTCTTTATACTTTCCGAACTAACTTCAAAAAAACCTCTTATAGAACCTGCTGTATTTTCTGAAAAGGAATTCATTATAGCTTTGTCCGTTTACTTTCTACTTTTGGGTTTCTCTATGTACCAGGTTTTTTATCTAATACCTCTCTATTATGAGAACTTGAAGGGCATTGACACTTTACAAACAGGCTTACACATATTACCTTTAGCTTTCGCTATAGGGCTATCATCTCCCATCGCTGGACTTTTAGGAGATAAGAAATCTGAAGTCTTTCCCCTTAGCATAGCTGTATTGACTTACCTTTATTCGGTACTCTTCCTTTTACCAAATTTCAATTACTTCACACCAGCATGGGAAGCTTCTGCGAAGATGATACCTCTCGGAATCGGCATGGGCTTTTTCTTCGCTCCCATTACTAATCTGGCTCTTAAGAAGCTTGGAGAGAACACCACACTCGGTGTTAGCTTGATGCATTACATAAGGTTCGTTGGGGGTTCCTTTGGAACTGCCATAGCAACAAATGACCTTCAAAGATATATGTGGGAGAATTTTCACAGAACTAACGAAATACAAACTACGGTTGTTGGGTTGTACCTTGAAAAACTCTACCAGCATTTTACTACAGAGAAGGCAAAAGCGTTATTCTACAGCATAGAACAGCTATATGCATACTCAGATGCTTTTCGCAGTACTTTCTTTACCGCAGGCTTGTGGGGAATCCTTGGCTCTATTTTGGTCTTTTACGTAATTTTTGAGTACGCAAGAGAGAGGGCAAAAAGATGGCGTGGTTCTATGCTTTCTTAGTAGTTTTAGGTACTTTCTTGGCGGTGCTTGGTATAACAAGTACCAATGTAGCCATACCCAAGATGATAGCTCCTCTTCAAACGGACATATACGGTATTGAGTGGGTACCTATAAGCTACATAGTGGCTACCGCTATCACGATAATTGTTTTTAATGCAATATCCGCACGCGTAGGTCTAAAAAATACTTACATAATAGGGCTGGCACTTTTCAGCATTGGTAGTGCTCTCTCTGGTCAAGCTTCAACCCTTGAGGAGATGATAGTCTTCAGATTTCTTCAAGGAATGGGAGAAGGACTTTTGATACCTTCCTCCCAATCTATACTCTTTAGTTTATTCCCTCCAGAAAAAAGAGGAACAGCTATGGGTTTTTATGCGATGGCTGTAGCTTTCGCACCGGGACTTGGTCCTACGGTGGGCGGATATATGGTAGAGTACTTTTCATGGAGGTGGATCTTCTACATAAATGTTCCCGTAGTTGTTATTCTGTTACCTGTAGCTTATTTTATGCTACCAGAGATAGGCTACAGGGCAAAACCGCCTTTAAACCTGCTCAGTTTTTTGGCTTTGTCAGTATCTTCCATAGCTTTTATAGTGTTTCTTTCAAAAGGAGAAAGCTGGGGTTGGTTTTACTCTACCAAGACTTTTTTAGCCTTTTTTACAAGCGTATTTTTTCTTTTAATCTTTGCTCTTTCTGAACTCACATCAAAAAATACCCTTATTGATTATTCCATCTTCAAAGAACCCAACTACCTTTACGCTATAATTACCTTCGTTACAATATATGGCTTTGTATTCTTTCAAATCATATACCTCATGCCCATATACTTTGAAAGCTTAAGGTTAGTTCCTACCTTCCAAACCGGATTGACCTTTTTAGGCTATGCCTTTTTGCTCGCTCTTTTCGCCCTCATAGGTGGCAGGCTCAGTGACAGGTTAGAACCTAAGCTACTTTTACTTGTATCTCAAAGTATTCTCTTTTTGACTCTCTCTGTGTTTTTATCCCATATAGATTACTATACACCCAGATGGAAAGTTGCCACTTATATGTGTTTTATAGGTATGGCTATGGGGTTCTTTTTTGCTCCGCTGACCGCCCTTGCCTTTAAAAGCTTAAAACCTCACCAGATACCTATAGGAACAGCTCTTTACAACTATGCGAGGCTTATGGGGGCATCCATAGCAACATCCATAGCAACGTACACACTTGAAACAGGTAGAGCCTTCCACTTTGACGAAATAAACGGTATAAGATCTGTACTTACTTCCGAATACTTGGTTTCCTTTATGCAGAGAATTTCTGGGCTTAACGCTTTCAGATATAAGGTAACCATTGGGCAGTTTCAGGATTTGCTTGCCGGTATATATGCAGTACAGGATGCCCTAAGGACTGCATCTTATATATGCCTTGCAAGTATCCTTCTTACCGTAACCTTCCTTTTCATCACAAATAAAAAAAGCGAATAGCCTACCACTTTAGCTCGCTTCTCTTTGCGTAAGTTTGAGGCTTTGCCTGAAAGAAATCTGTTTTTGTATCGTTAATGGTTCTAAAGGTATCTATCCATTTCATAGGATTGTCTGTCACTTCATGATAGAGTGCCTTGTAGCCAAGCTGAGTAAGTCTCAAATTGGCAAGATACTTTATGTACCTGTCAATAAGTGTGTTGTTTATTCCGAGTATCTGATTTTGAGTTACATACTGTCCCCATTTTATTTCAGCATCCGTTGCGTACTTGAAAAATTCATATATCCATTTTTCTATTTCTGGTGTGAAAAGCTGAGGTTGTTCCTCTTTTAGTGTCAGGATTATGTTTCTGAATAATGTTACATGGGTTAGCTCATCCCTGTTTATGTATTTTATTTGCTGGACTGTGTTTCTCATTTTGCCTTGTCTCCCAAGTGTGTAGAAGAAGGCAAAGCCAGAATAAAAATAGAGACTTTCAAGAACGTAATTTCCGAAAGTCGCTTTGATAAAATTCTCTTCATTTGGCTTTTTTATAAACTCGTTGTATAGCTGGGCTATTACTTTATTTCTCTCCATCAATACATTGTCCTGTCTCCAGTAGTTGTATATTTCGTCCGCTATTGATGGATCTACTACGCTTTCAAGAATAAACTGATACGAATATGAGTGAAGCGCCTCCTGAAACTCTTGAGAAGTTAGTGCCATAACAAGTTCCGGAGCTGTAATATAGCGTGCAAACTCTTTCAACATATTGACTTGATAAGAATCAAGAGCTATGAGGAAAGACAGAACCATCTCGTAGGCTCTTTTTTCATACGGAGAAAGATCCTTTTCATACTGCTTTCTGTCTTCGTGCATAGGTATCTCTTCTGGTATCCAGAAGTTTGTAAATCCCATCGTTTTGTACAGTTCAAATGCCCACTGATACTTGACATTGTTCAGTTCCATTATGTTGGTTGGATTGCCTAAAACTATCTTCCTTTTTGAGACTTCTCCGTCGCCTTTTGGGTTAAAGATTATGGTTCTTTCCATGTTGAGACCTCCTTTAAACAGAACAGCTTTCACATTCTTCTATATCAGTTAATGACTTACTTCTGCAATAGTAAACAGTTTTTAAACCTAATTCCCAAGCCAATTCATAAAGCCTTGAAAGTTTTGGTCCGTCAACTGTTTCAGGGTCTATGAAAATGTTTAAAGATTGTGCCTGATCTATCCATTTTTGTCGTACCGATGCCGCTCTTATCACCCACTCTTGGTCTATGTTGTAGGCACTCTTATAATGCCAGAAGTATTTGTCTATTTCTGGAGGCACTTGAGGCAGTATGCCAGACATATTTTCCTCTTTATAAAACTTTGCAAAGATGGGGTCTATGGAGGGTGTGGCACCTATAATTAAGGATGTGGAGCCTGTTGGCATTAAGGCTATCAAATAGGCGTTCCTCAAGCCATACCTTTTAACCTCTTCAGACAAAGATACCCAATCAAAGCCATTTTTTGATATCTTTGTGTTTTCTTCTGCGCTCCTTCCAAAGAATATTCCCCTGCTCCAATCTGAGCCATCAAAGAGTTCGTACTTCTCTCTCTCCTTTGCTAACTCCATAGAGCCTTTTGTGGCATAATAAGCTATTCTCTCAAAGAGCTGGTCTGCAAATTGTAGGTGTTCTTCACTCTCCCACACTATTCCATTTTTCACTAAACAGTAATGGTAATTGCTGACTCCTATGCCTATTGCTCTATATCTCTTATTTGTATATTCTGCCTCCTTTATGGCGTAGAAGTTTATGGATATCACATTGTCAAGCATTCTGACAAGTAACGGCATAACTCTCTCTAAATCTTCTTTCGTATATACCTTGCCAAGATTTATAGAACCAAGATTGCAAACCACCACATCTCCAGACTTCTTTTTGTGAGTTATGATACCTGTTTTTGGATCAATACTGTCTTCTATGTGTGTAGTCGCCGACATATTTTGGATAATTTCCATACATAAATTGCTTGAATACACAATCCCGCAATGTTTGTTTGGGTTTAGCTTATTTGCGGTGTCTCTGAAGAAAATATAAGGCTCTCCAGTCTCAAATATAACGGTCAATAACCTTTTCCACAACTCAAAGGCATCAACTTCCTTTTTTGCCTCTTTTGGCAGTTCTCTTTCCAAATTCTCATATAACTTTTCAAATTCTTCTCCGTTGAAGTCTTCAAGATTTTTCCCATCCTTTACGTTTTTGCAGTAATAGGGATCAAAGAGTGTCCATTTTTCTCTATTTTTTAACCTTTTCATAAATAGATCTGGTATGGATATGGCTGGATGTATGTCGTGAGCCTTCTTCCTCTCATCTCCTACGTTTGTCTTTACCTCTAAAAAGTCTAAAACGTCTTTGTGCCATATATCAAGCGTGATTGAAGCTGAGCCTTTCCTCATACCAAGCTGGTCCACATAAACCATAACATCGTTTAGTATCTTTACAACTGGCAGAACTCCAGAGCTTGCACCTTTAAACTTCCTTATTGGCGAACCTGTTGCCCTGATCTTGCCCAAGTATATGCCTAAGCCACCGGCAAACTTGGATATTTGCCCTGCCTTTTGTACATTGTCAAAGATGTCATAAAGGTCATCATCTACGGTTAAAACAAAGCAAGAGCTAAGTTGTGTATGTGTTCTTCTTGCGTTCATTAGCGTGGGAGTTGCCAGAGATATTTCATGATTGCTCATCAAATCATAAAATAGCTTTGCATACTTTAGCCTCTCCTCCTTCTTTTCAGGTATAGCAAGGGTCATGGCAATAAGCATATACATTTCTTGTGGTAGCTCTATCACATTGCCGTTTTCATCCCTTACCAAGTACCTATCTACCAAGACCTTTATGCCTGTATAGTTAAAAAGCAGATCTCTGTCCGGATTTATGTATCTTGCCAGCTCGTTAAATTCCTCTTCCGTGTAGTTTTGTAAAAGATACTCGCCGTAAATACCTTTTTTAGCGTATTCTTCAACGAGCTTATAAAAACTATCAGGATTGTAGGGTTTATATTTGCCGTTTATTTTATCTTTGACCTTGTAGCCTCTTAAATGTCCTACATCTTTATATAGATCATATAAGAGCAGTCTTGCGGCAACATACTGCCAATCTGGATTTTCAGGAGATACTTTTTCCGCAGCAGTTCTTATGAGTAGCTGTTGTATCTCTTTTGTGGATATACCTTCCCTAAACTGTATCTGTGCATCAGCCTCAAGCTCAAGAGGATCAACCCTAAGCCCCTTGCAGGCAAAGTCTATAACTATACGTATCTTGGATATATCCATAGATTCCTTGACGCCACTCCTCTTAGTTACATACATATCTACCCTTTCCCTTTCGTAGGCTGTCCAAAGCCTACGGCTGGCGTATTTGTATTCCGCCCTTACAAGGGTAACCATCCTCCAGCAGGCGGTACTTGGTTACCCATAAATTCCTTCCCCCGTAAGAATGATAAATCCGTTGTCGCTTATGGTCAAACCTCCAAAACGTTAGAGCATACTTAAACAAATAACTTTCCATAAGTTATTGAAAGTCCGATACTTCACTTTAGATAAAGCTCTGCAACGCTTTCTATATGATAGGTCTGAGGGAAATTGTCTATGAGTCTTACACTCTTTATACCGTATCCACCACGTGCCATAAAACCGAGATCTCTGGCAAGTGTAGTTGGATTACACGAAACATATATGATCTCCTTAGGCTTATTCTGAATTATAAGGGTAAGCTCATCGGATGTTAATCCGCCTCTTGGCGGGTCAAGAAAAAGCAGGTCTATGATCTCCCCTGCGTACTTTTTGAGCGTTTGGTAACTACTCTCGTTAAAGAAAACCACGTTATCCCTTCCGTTGAGCTTTGCATTGTATTGAGCATCTTTTACGGCAGATGCGTTGGTATCTGATGAAAGCAAGAAATGAGCTATCTCCGATATAGGTATGCTGAAAAAACCTGCACCACAATGAAGTTCAAGCACCTTTTTGTAAGTTCCTTTAACCACACTTCTTATGAGATCTTCCCAAAGGGTAAAGTTTATCTGAAAAAAGGAGTCGGCACTAACTCTGTATCTGTAATTCCCAACTTGCATGTAAGTAAAGCTTCTACCTATATGATACCTTTTCAGAAGATGATCTCCGAGCTTCGAGTAATTCCCTACACCCACAACCTCCTTAGGAAGTACATTCTCTTTAAGCCTCCTGATCTTATCCTTATCGTAAATGTTAGGAGTTATCACCTTAAGGAGAAACTCCCCTTCGCTTGGCGAATAAAGCACGTGAAGCTCCTGAATGTTTCTGATCCTTCTTGTCAGCTCTTGAAGGGATCCGATCAGATTATTTATAGCCGGATGTAGAAGAAGACACTCATCTATTTTCACAAGTTCGTGAGTTCCCCACGCAAAAAAGCCTAAATTACCGTTGCTCACTTTGAACTGCGCTCTTATCCTATAGTTAAACTCTTGCTTAGATCTTATGCTTTCGTTCAGCGTATCCACATCCAGATTTCCTATACGCCTGAGGCTCTCCAGCAGGATTTCTTCCTTTATCTTCACTTGCTCATCTACATTTATGTGTTGGAGCTGGCAACCTCCGCAGTAGTAGTAGTACCTACACGGTGGTTCTCTTCGCGATGGTGAACTTATAAGTACTTCCTTTACCGTAGCTTCTATGTGATCCCTCTTTTCTTTGATAATCTCCGCAGATATAAGTTCCTTAGGGGCTGTGTATCGTACAAAAACTCTTTTTCCACTGTATTCGGCAAGACCGTAACCTCCATAAACCATTTTCTTTATGGAAAGCTCCTGCAAAGTTCTCATTTCAGAGCGGTCAATCTTTCAAAATCTTCTTCCGAAAGGACATCTATGTACCAGCCCGTTATCTTGTTGGCAAGCTTGACGTTCACACCATGCTTTCCTATGGCGAGAGAAAGTTTTTCTTTAGGCACAGCAACTTCAGCCCTTTTGTCTTGTGGTATGAGCCTGACTTTTAATACTGGCGCTGGGGACAGACTTTTTTTTATGAGTTCCTCAGCGTTATCCGTCCACTTTATAACATCTATCTTCTCGCCAGATAGTTCTTTTGATATGGGGTTTATACGTGAACCTTTAAGTCCCACTATAATGCCTACAGGATCCATCTTCATATCCTTCGCATGTACAAGTACCTTTGCCCTTTCTCCCGGTTCTCTTGCTATAGCTTTTATTTCTATCTCACCACTTTTTATTTCCGGAACTTCAGCCTCAAGCAGTTTTTTCAAAAACTTGGGATGAGTACGCGAAAGGATTATTTCGTACTTACCCCTGTACCTTCTCACTTCAAGAATGAGAGCTTTTATCCTTTCTCCGGATCTGTATGCTTCTTTATGTATCTGTTCCCTCCTGGGAAGTATGCCCATAACCTTGCCAAGATCCACAAGTACGTCTCCATTCTCAAGCACCCTTCTAACTATACCTACAGCGATCTCCCCCTCATGCTGAACAAACTCTAAATAACCTCTTTCCTCCTCCGCCTTTTCAAGCTCCTTTAGAAACTCCTCCTTTGCCGCATAGGCTGCTATACGATTTACATCCTCCGTTGATATATCAAGAGGAAATCTAACCACTTCCGAATTCTTTCTCCTTACTATGTAAACTTTTATGCCTTCCTCAAGCAGATCCACCTGAAGGTTCTCCCTTAGTTTCCTATCCTTTTTCACTGCCAGAGCTATAGCGTTTTTTAATGCACCCTCCACTATCCACTCGGGTAAGTTTTTCTCCTTTGCGACTTGCTCTATCAATCTTTTTAAGTTTTTTACCATCCCTCTATCTCCAGATGCGCCTTGGCTACCGCAGACAGTGGTATGTGGAGTACTTTATCGCTCTCTTTTTCCCTGATCTGGAGTATTCCCTCCTCAACCTGGACGATGTAACCTTTGACTTCCCTCTTACCTTCCAAAGCTTCTTTGAGAACTGCCCTTATAAGTCTACCTTTAAAAAACTCGTAATGTTCAGGTTTGGTAAGCTCTCTGGTAAGACCCGGAGATGATACTTCAAGTATATAGGATGTGGGTATTATATCTTCCACATCAAGAAGAGCGCTTAGTCTTTTGCTGACTTCCTCACAATCGTTTATAGTTATACCTCCCTCTTTGTCCAGTATGATCCTCAAAACCCACCCCCTTTCGGGTTTAAATTCCACATCAAAAAGTTTAAAACCCAAGTTTTTAATTATGGGTTCTGCAAGCTCCTTTACTTTTTGAACTATACTTTTTTCATTAATCTGCATGTTTAAAATTATAACATGGGGGTAAATGCGCATGGATATAGATAGAATAGTATTGGATGTCAGTTCGGTTCTAAAAGGTAAGGATGAGATAATTACTTACTCGCTCGTATGCTTTCTCTCAGGTGGACATCTAATACTTGAGGATGTGCCCGGTGTAGGTAAAACCACATTAGCCCTCACACTCTCTAAGGTACTCGGACTTTCTTTTGCGAGAATTCAATTCACCAGTGATCTCCTACCATCTGACATAACAGGTGTAAGCGTTTATGATCAGTCCAAAAAATCTTTTGTTTTTAAACACGGTCCTATATTTCACAATATAGTACTTGCGGATGAGATAAACAGGGCAACTCCTAAAACACAGAGCGCTTTGCTTGAAGCCATGGCTGAAGCTAAGGTGAGCGTTGATGGTGTAACTTACGAACTTCCATTTCCTTTTTTTGTTATTGCAACGCAGAACCCCATGGAACAGTATGGCACCTATCCACTTCCTGAATCACAGTTGGACAGATTCAGTATGAGGTTATCTTTGGGTTATCCGGACCCAGATACGGAGGTGCAGATAATAAGAGGGGAGAATCCTCTTGAAAAGGTTGACAGGATCATCCCAGCGGTAAAACCGCAAGAGCTTATAAGCACAATACATCAGATAAAGAAGTTTTATGTGTCTCCTGATGTAGGTAAATTCGTTGTGGAGATAGTAAGCCAAACGAGGAATCATCCGGATGTGGTACTTGGTGTGTCAACAAGAGGAGCAATACATCTTGTAAGCTGTGCTAAGGCGCTCGCTTATATAAAGGGAAGGGATTTTGTAGTTCCGGAAGATGTGATAGAACTTTCCCCGCTCGTACTCCCCCATAGGATCATAACAAGAAACGAAGCCGATCCAAAGCTTCTGGTGGAAGAGATCCTCACAAAAATAAAAATACCATGAATTCTTAACTGGGCATTCGACTGGGAATATATTTTTAGATAAGGGGGAAGTAAGATGGGTATATATGTGATGCTAACGAAGATATCGCCTTATGCTGTCAAGAATCTTGAAAAGCTCAAGGAGATAGAACAGCATGCCGAGAGGCTTATTGAGGAAAATTGTCCTGGGGTAAAGTGGCTTATGAATTTGGTGACTTTCGGTCCATATGATTATCTTGACGTCTTTGAAGCCACCAGTGACGAGGAAGCAGCGAAAGTTGCCATGATAATAAGATCCTTCGGTCACGCCACTACGGAAACTTGGCCAGCTATAGAATGGAAAGATTTTAAAAGCATTATAGAGAAAATAAAGGTGGATTACTCCTGAAATACAGCTCTTACAAAAGCTTCCATCTTACTGTGATCTTTAATACCTGGTTCTATCTCTATCCCCGAAGACACATCAACACAGTAAGGACTTACCTGTTTTATGGCTTCCCCCACATTGATCGGGTTTAGCCCTCCTGAAAGAAAAACGCGAAAACCTTTATTCACAATATCCTTAGCTAAATTCCAGCTAAAAGTTTTACCCGTCCCTCCGTAAAGCCTTTCTGAGTACGCATCCAAAAGTACAGCGTAAACCTTCTTCCATTCCTCTGACACATATATCTTATCCCTTACCCTAAAGGCTTTTATAACTCTCTCAGCTCCTATCTTCTTTGCGAAAGAAAAACTTTCTTCCCCGTGAAGCTGAACCATATCTATACCTGTATCAAAAACCTTCCTTACGTCTTCATAATCTGGATTTACCATGACGGCAACCTTTTTGATGGTATCAGCTGTATCTACCAAAACTTTCAGCTGGTCAAGACTTACGTATCTTGGACTTTTTGGATAAAGTACAAAACCTACGTAATGTACACCCAAAGAGATAGCTTTCTGCAAATCTTCAAGCCTTTTTATACCGCAGAACTTGACCTTAACCATAAAAAAGCCTTCTTAACCTCACCATCTCTTCAAGGGGTATCTGACCTTCTGCTACAGCCTGACCTACAAAGGCGTATGAGATCACAGAACCGAAGATAAAGCCAGCAAGCCTTGATATACTACCTACACTTCCCATAGAGATGAGTATTTTTTCACCTTCTTCTTCTTTGCCCATGCAAAGAAGCGTTGCCACATCCTCATAAGAATCTGCCCTAACTGCCACTTTTACTATGTCCGCACCCCATCGCCTTGCTTCTCTAAAGATCTCTTTAAGTATCCAGCGTGGAGGAGTTCTCTCAAAGTTGTGATAGGAAAGTATGAGCTTTTTATCGTGCGCTTTTACTATATCCCTTACCTTTGATATGATACCTTCTGAGGATAGCTCTAAGTCTGTGTAGTCACTTATTGGAGAAAGTTCCTCAAAAAGCTTTAATCTGTTAGGCACATGCTTACCACCTTCTTTCTCACTCCTTATCGTTAGTATGTTCCTAAGCCCCGTATTATGTATCTTTTTTATAAGCTCGCGTAAGTGATTTACATCTGCGTCTTGGAACATATCCACCCTCAACTCCACTATGTCAGCGCCTAACTCTTTGCAAGCTTTCAGCCCGTCTTCAAAATTTTTATCAGTGAGAGGTACAGCTATAAGCATCACCTTCTTCTTACCCTTCCAAATACCTTGAGGGGAAGTCCGAAAACTTTTGTAAAGCTTGCACCAGCTCTGTGATCAAAGGCGTCTTTTTCCGAATATGTGGCAAGTTCTTCTACGTACAAGGAATTAGGTGAATTTCTTCCAACAGGCGTCAGAGAACCTTTGTAGAGCTTCAGTCTAACGCTTCCATTTACTAGTTTGGCAAGTTTAGATGTGAAAGCATCCAAAGCTTCCCTTAAAGGAGAAAACCAAAGCCCTTCATAAACGAGCTTTGCATATTCATGAGGTATATGACTCAAAAAGTAATGGAAGGTGAATCTGTCCGTTGTCAGAGCAAGAAGTTCTCTGTATGCTGTGTATAGTACCGTCGCCCCTGGAGCTTCATACACCTCCCTGCTTTTTATCCCCACGAGTCTATTTTCCACCATGTCTATTCTTCCAATACCGTGCTTACCAGCTATGACATTAAGATCAAGAATGAGCGAACTCAAAATCTCATACCTTTTACCGTTCACAGAGATGGGTAGTCCTTCCTCAAACTCAATTTCTACATACTCAGGCTTTTCTAAAGCTTTTTCTGGAGACATTGTCCATTCAAAAGCATCTTCAGGAGGTTCTACCGTCGGATCCTCCATCGGTCCACACTCTATTGACACTCCCCAGAGATTCTTGTCTATAGAGTAAGGCTTGTCTTTAGTTATCTTTACCGGAATGTTTTGTTTTAATGCATACTCTACCTCCTCTTCGCGCGATCTGAACTCCCACTCCCTAACAGGTGCAAGCACTTCAATATTAGGGTTGAGTGCCCACGCGGACACTTCAAACCTCACCTGATCGTTCCCCTTCCCCGTAGAGCCGTGAGCTATGTAATCAGCCTTAAATTTCTCAGCGTAATACACGAGCTTTTTTGATATTAATGGTCTTGACAGAGCTGCGCTTAGCGGATATTTGCCCTCATACAGAGCCAATGCCCTTAAAGTAGGGAGGCAGTAATCCTTTGCGAATTCCTCCTTTAAATCCTCCACAATTGCCTCAACCGCACCGGAACTTTCTGCTTTTTTTGGTATATCACTCAGCTCTTCACCCTGCCCCACATCAGCAGTATAAGTTATTACATCGTAACCTCTTTCGGTAAGCCACCTTACCATTACCGAAGTGTCAAGCCCTCCAGAGTATGCTAAAATAACCCTTTTAGCCATAATTAGCATTATAACACCGGTTATAAAGGTTGCTGTGTTGTAGCGAACCAGCCTATATAATTGTAAAGCCTCACAACCTCACCCACCACCATAACAGCAGGGGGTTTCACCTCAGGTGGGTTCTCAGAAAGCTCCTTAAGGCTTGTAATAACTACCTTCTGCTCCTTTGTTGTTCCCCTCTCTATAAAGGCTACGGGTTCTTTCGGCTCTCTCCCCACGCTTATTAACCTCTTTGCTATCTCCTGCCTGTTTGAAACTGCCATCAAAAAGACAAGGGTGTTTATCCCCTTCATGCTCTCCCAGTCTATGCTTGAACTTCCTTTCTTCGGGTCCTCATGCCCGGTTATGACGGCAAAGGAAGAAGATATGCCCCTAAAGGTCAAAGGAATGCCTGCATAGGCTGGCACCGCTATGGCTGAGCTTATACCCGGAACCACTTCAAACTCTATGCCATGCTGTGCCAAAAAGAGGGCTTCCTCTCCACCCCTTCCAAAGACGAAGGGGTCTCCACCTTTTAGCCTTACTACTACCTCTTTGCTATATGCATACTCAAGCAAAAGCT